>CAYNCW010000035.1:0-12409 GCA_964395635.1 uncultured Oscillospiraceae bacterium | reverse complement strand
CGCTGCATCGCAACCAAAATGTAATCATACTCCATAGAAGGCAACAAGGTATCAATAACCTGCACATTTGCCACCAATTGCTTGTTGGTTTTTGGGTTATGCAAAACAATACCATCGGCCTTTATTTCATCCAAACGCTTTCCCCGTGCAAGCACTGTGACATCATGCCCAGACAAAGATAGCTTGCAGGCAAAAATGCTGCCAATAACCCCTGCACCATAGATGAGTATTTTCAAATTATCACCACCAAAATTTTTATAATAAAACAACGAAAGCCGCCAAACACAATGTTTGACGGCTTTCGCATGGTTATTAATGCGGGTAACAGGACTCGAACCTGCACGTCGGGGACACCAGATCCTAAGTCTGGCGCGTCTGCCAATTCCGCCATACCCGCGCATTGAGGAACCGAACCCGGTGCACTCGGCTCCGGTTCCCTTTGGTTATCTACAGCGGCTGGGACAGAAAAGGCCTTTTCTGCCCTCTTGCCGCAGTACGATAACAGTTGCTCTTATACCAGCTCGATAATAGCCATTTCGGCTGCATCGCCCCGGCGGGGTCCGATGCGGATAATGCGGGTATAACCGCCTTGGCGTTCCTTATACTTGGGAGCTACCTCGTCAAACAGCTTTTTGGCTACATCCTCTTTGGTGATAAAGGAAAACACCTGACGTTTGGAGTGCAAATCATCCTGTTTTGCCGTGGTGATCATTTTCTCCGCCATCGAACGGACTTCTTTCGCTCTGGTGACAGTGGTTTCAATCTTACCTTTTTCAATGAGGAAAGTAACCATTGCCCGAAGCATGGCCTTGCGATGGTCGGTTGGCCGGCCCAGCTTTCTGGTTCCTGGCATGTCTAATCACTCCTTTTCCTCTAGCCGGGACCCCTATTTAATGGGTCCCTCTATTTTTTGCCCTATCGCCTACTCTTCTTCGGCGCATAAATTAAATCCTAGCGACCCCAGTTTGGCAATTACCTCTTCCAGGGACTTTTTGCCCAGGTTGCGCACCTTCATCATCTCTTCAGGGCTCTTGTTTACAAGGTCCTGAACAGTGTTGACCCCTGCCCGCTTAAGGCAGTTGAATGCACGAACAGACAAGTCAAGCTCCTCAATGGTCATCTCAAGAGCCTTTTCCTTACCGGACTCCTCTTTTTTCTCCAATATCTCGGTAGAGCTCACATCGTCGGAAAGATCTACGAAGTGGTTGAGTTGTCTATTGAGAATCTTGGCCGCCAGACTCACCGCTTCTTTGGCAGAAATGGTGCCGTCGGTCCAGACTTCCAGGGTAAGCTTATCATAGTCGGTTATCTGTTCCACCCGGGTATTTTCAACCGTGTAATTCACCTTTAGCACCGGGGTGTAGATACTATCTACTGGAATGGTGCCGATAGGTGCTTTTTCAAGCTCGGTGTGCTTGTTGCGCTCCGCGCTGACATAGCCTTGACCCTTTTTCAGGGTTATCTCCATAGACAGCTTAGCGCCAGGTCCCAATGTGGCGATGTGCATACTGGGATCCAGTATTTCCACCTCGGCATCGGTTTCGATAGAACCGGCCGTTACCTCACATTCGCCCTCTGCCTCAATGCGAACAGTCTTGGGCTCGTCACAGTAAAGCTTTGCTGTCAGCCCCTTTACATTGAGGATGATTTCTGTTACATCCTCCTTAACGCCGGGGATGGTAGAGAATTCATGTTGGATACCGTCGATTTTTACAGAAATAACTGCTACGCCGGGGAGCGAGGAGAGCAATACCCGCCTGAGGCCGTTGCCCAAAGTCGTACCAAAGCCTCTGTCCAGCGGTTCGCCCACAAACCTGCCATAGGTGCCGTCAGGCCGCAGTTCCGCTGTTTCGATTTTCGGTTCGATAATTTTAACCAAATAAAAACCCTCCTTATTGTGGCAGCACACAGGTGTGCCGCCCACTCTTCCTTCCCGTGCTGATTAAAACGGGTGTCGGGGCTGTCACACGCATTATTTGCTGTAAAGCTCGACGATGAGAGTCTCGGAGACTGGCACATCAATATCTTCGCGGGTGGGGAAACGCTCGATTTTGCCTTCAAAGTTGGCGGTGCTGCCGGAAATCCACGCGGGGAAAATCTTGGCGTTTTCTGCCAATGCTTTGAATGCATCGGTTTGTCTGGATTTGGGCTTTATGGAGATAACATCGCCAACCTTAACTCTGTAGGAAGGAATGTTGACTCTTTTGCCGTTTACATAGATATGGCCATGGCCAACGATTTGACGAGCCATTCTTCTGGTTTCGCCAAAGCCCATAGCAAATGCTACGTTGTCCAGTCTGCGCTCCAAAAGAACCAGCAGATTTTCACCGGTCATACCGGGCATACGCTCTGCCTTCTCGTAGGTGAGGCGGAACTGTTTTTCCAGCACACCGTAGATAAATTTGGCCTTTTGTTTTTCTTTCAGCTGCAGAGCATATTCGCTTGCCTTGCTTCTTCTGGCATTGCGCTTAGGATCTCTGCGGGTTTCTTTGGAATATCCCAGCACGCCGGGGCTAATGCCCAATGTGCGGCATTTTTTAAGAATGGGATCTCTATTTACTGCCATTTATCTAGCACCTCCTTTACTGCTTATACACGCCTTCTCTTGGGGGGACGGCAGCCGTTGTGGGGAATGGGGGTAACATCTTTAATCATGTTAACCTCAAGTCCAGCGGCTTGAAGCGCACGGATGGCAGCTTCTCTGCCGGAACCCGGTCCCTTTACGAACACTTCAACGCTCTTAAGGCCATGCTCCATAGCAGCCTTTGCTGCTGTCTCGGCAGCGGTTTGGGCTGCAAAGGGAGTGGATTTTCTCGAGCCTCTGAAACCAAGTCCGCCGGCACTGGCCCAAGAAAGTGCATTGCCCTTTGTGTCGGTAATGGTGACGATGGTGTTGTTGAAGGTGGACTGAATATGGGCCGCGCCCCGCTCGATATTTTTCTTTTCGCGGCGGCGGCGGGTGGTTTTTCTAGCGGTAGCTTTCGCCATTTCTTTTCATCCCTCCCGATTACTTCTTCTTGTTGGCGATAGTCTTCTTCGGGCCTTTTCTGGTTCTGGCATTGGTCTTGGTTCTTTGACCTCTGACAGGCAGGCCTTTTCTGTGACGCACGCCTCTGTAGCAGCCAATTTCGATAAGGCGCTTGATGTTCAGAGCGGTGTCTCTTCTTAAATCGCCTTCCACCATTACATTCTTATCAATATACTCCCGCAGCTTTGCTACGTCATCTTCACTGAGATCCTTAACCCGTGCATCGGGGTTCACTCCAGTGGACGCAAGGATATCTGTTGCGGTCTTGCGGCCAATGCCGAATATATAGGTCAGTCCGATTTCCACACGCTTTTCGCGGGGCAGGTCTACACCAGCTATACGAGCCATTGCCTTGGCACCTCCACTTCGTTACATAGTGCTATATTTTCGTTGTCTCTCTGCGTTCCCAGGCTTAGCCCTGACGTTGCTTGTGCTTGGGATTCATGCAGATGACCATAATTCTGCCTTTGCGTTTTATCACTTTGCATTTTTCGCAAATGGGCTTCACTGAAGGTCTTACTTTCATGAGAAATGTCCTCCTCAGTTCCTTGTGGTACATGCATGCGCCCATTTTCTGCTCCAACACCAGTGTTGGCAGCTAAAAACGGAAGTATGCAGGGTGTTTGGTTTACTTAGAACGCCACGTAATACGCCCTTTGGTCAGGTCATACGGGGAGATTTCCACCGTTACCTTATCACCGGGCAGTATACGGATAAAGTTCATACGCAGCTTGCCGGAAATATGGGCAAGTATTTTGTGCCCATTTTGCAGCTCCACCTGGAACTGGGCATTGGGCAATGCCTCCAGCACTTTACCCTCAATTTCAATTACATCCGCTTTAGACAAGCCTGAATCCCTCCCTCTCACTGCTCGCCGTCTGCTTCCCTATTCCAGGGAGCCAGAGCGGCCTTTAGCTTCTTGTTGGTTGTGACTACTTCTAAATCCAAAATAGTCGTGGTAGGTCGGATGTGCCTGATATTTTTTATCTTTGGCTTTTCCAGTTTACGGATTTTACCGTCCGCTATGGAGACACGCTGGTCTCCCAGACATTCCACGATACAATAAAATTTATTTTTGTCATGTCCAGCTACCGATCTCACCACTGTTCCCGGAGTCAGCACACACACCACCTTATTATGGCATTGTGAGGATTACCGGACCATTGTCGGTAATCAACACTGTATGCTCAAAATGGGCCGACAGACTGCCGTCTTTGGTCAGCACTGTCCATCCGTCCGGAAGAACCTTTACCTGGGGAGCGGAGATGTTGATCATGGGTTCGATGGCGAGGGTCATTCCGGCTACTAGACGGGTGCCTCGACCGGGGCTGCCGTAGTTGGGCACCTCCGGGGACTCATGCATCTTTTTGCCTATGCCATGGCCCACATATTCGCGAACCACGCTATAGCCAAACTGCTCCACATAGCTTTGCACCGCATGGGAGATATCTCCTATCCGATTGCCGGAAGTGGCTGCAGCAATGCCTCGGTTTAAGCTTTCCCGGGTGGCATCCAGAAGAGCCTGGGCCTCCGGGGAAATCTTACCCGCACCAAAAGTGGCGGCATTGTCGCCGTGAAAACCCTGATAGCTGGCCCCTACATCTATACTGACGATGTCCCCTTCTTGAACCACCCGGGAACCGGGAATTCCGTGGATAACCTCGTCGTTAATCGATATACAAGCACTGGCAGGGAATCCGCCATACCCCAAAAAAGAGGGACTCGCGTTCTGTGATGTGATAAACCTGTGAATCGCTTTGTCAATCTGGGCGGTGGTTACACCGGGTTTTACCGCTTCGCCCCCCACCTGGAGAGCTTGGGCGGATATCCTACCGGCTATTCTCATCAGCTCCAGTTCAGACCTGTTCTTCAATACAATCATTGGCTACGCCTCTAATGCGGCCAAAGTTAGCCGAGTTGTGCCCTCTACGCTATCTTCCTGCCCTTGCACCAAATACAGCTTGCCTGCCGCTTGATAATACTCTTTTAGAGGTTCGGTTTGCTCGTGGTAGATCTTGAGCCGCTCTAATACCGTTTCGGGCTTATCATCGGCCCGTTGGGTAAGTTCCCCTCCGCATTTGTCACAGACGCCTGGGGTTTTGGGGGGATTGTATTTGACATGGAATGTGGTACTGCAGGTGGAGCAGGTCAGGCGTCCGCCCAACCGTGCGATAATGACATGGTCTTCCACCTCAATATCAATTACCTTGTCTACAACCACACCCATTTCGTCCAGTGCCTGTGCCTGAGGAAGGGTGCGGGGAAAGCCGTCTAGGATAAAGCCGTTCTTGCAGTCATCTTCTGCTATGCGCTGGGCAATGAGCTCAATAACCATCTGGTCGGGGGCAAGCCCTCCGGCCTGAACAGATTCTTTGACTTTTTTCCCTAACTCAGTTCCATTTTTCATAGCTTCCCGGATGATGTTGCCGGTGCTGATGGTGGGGATACCCAACCGCTGACTGATAATGTCTGCCTGGGTACCTTTACCGGCTCCGGGCACTCCCAACATAACTAACCTCATAGCACAATTCTCCTTGCCATTATTCAAGGAAGCCCTTGTAATGGCGCATCATCATTTGCGATTCCAGCTGTCGAACGGTATCCAGCGCAACACCCACCACGATGATAATGGAAGTTCCACCCAGTGCAATATTGATTCCGGTTATGCCGCCTAACAGAATGGGCAGGATGGCCACACCGGCGATAAACAATGCACCCACCAGGGTAATACGTGCAATTACCTTTGCAATAAAGTCTGAGGTGGGTTTACCCGGACGGATACCGGGAATGGTACCGTTGTTTTTGCGTAGATTATTTGCCATCTCAATAGGATTGTACTGAATGGCAACATAAAAGTAGTTAAATGCAATGATGAGCACAAGATACAACACAGCATAGATAGGTGTATTGTAGTTGAACCAACCCAGGATTTTACCGATGGTACGCACACCTTGGGGGTCGATAAAGCTTTTGATCATTCCCGGCAGGCTCAGCAGAGCACTTGCGAAGATGATGGGCATAACCCCGGACATGGTGACCTTTACCGGAATGTAGCTGGATTGGCCGCCGTACATTTTCCGGCCAACAACGCGCTTAGCGTATTGGATGGGGATACGGCGCTCGGCGTTGGTCATCAACACAATCAGTGCAATAACCACCAGGAACAGCACCAGAATTGCGGGAACCAAGATATAGAACTTGGTTTCGCCCATTTTTGCAAGCTGAATGTAACCATACAGCTTGGTGATGGTGGCAGGTCCCCGGGAAACAATACCTGCAAAGAGTATCATAGAGATACCGTTGCCGATACCGTTTTTGTCGATGCTCTCGCCCAACCACACAATCAGCATAGCACCTGCAGTATAGGTGAGAACAATAACCACTGCAGAGAATACACCGGAGAATCCGTCACGGAACTGGACAGCGCCCAGGTTACGGTTCATCAGGTAGTAGGCGATGGATTGCACCAGCGCCAGGCCCATGGTGGTGTATCGGGTGATCTTTGCCAGCTTTCTCCGACCTTCCTCCCCTTCCTTAGCCATCCGCTCCAGGGCCGGAATGGCAACCTGCAGCAATTGGATGACGATGGAAGATGTGATGTAGGGGGAGATGCTCATGGCAAACAGAGTTGCGTTGGAGAACGCGCCGCCGGTGAGGATATCGATGTATCCCAGCGGATTGTTTCCGCCTTGACTAAACATAGCGGCAATGGCACCGGCATCAATAAACGGAACAGGAATAGCTGCACCGATACGGAAAATCATGATGATAAGCAAGGTGTAGATAAGTTTTTTCCGCAGATCCGCAATCCGCCAGGCGTTCTTTATAGTTTCAATCAACTATATCACCTCGGCTTTTCCGCCGGCCTGCTCAATCTTGTTCTTTGCAGATTCCGAATAGGCTTTAACGTTTACTGTGAGCTTTTTGGTAAGCTCGCCGTTTCCTAGAATCTTTACCCCATCCAGGGTCTTTTTCAGAAGTCCTGCTGCCACGATTGCTTTTTCGTCCACAACCGCGCCGTCCTCGAACTTGTTGAGAGCTTCTACATTAATGGTGGCGTAACGCACAGCAAAAATGTTGTTGAAGCCTCTTTTGGGAATGCGCCGATGCAAAGGCATCTGGCCGCCCTCAAAGCCGGGACGAACACCGCCGCCCGAACGGGCGTTTTGACCTTTATGACCTTTACCGGCAGTTTTGCCGTTACCGGAACCTGCGCCTCTGCCTACCCGAAAGGATTTCTTGGCAGAGCCGGGGGCCGGGGAAAGCTCATGGAGTTTCATTATGGCTTGCACCTCCTTGCATTACACTTCGGTTACCTCAATGAGGTGTGAAATCTTAAAGATCTTGCCTTTGGTAGCAGCGTTGTCTGGTTGGGTTACAACCTGACCAACGTGCTTAAGACCCAGGGAGTGGGCGGTGGCAATCTGATCTTCTTTGCTGCCGATAAGGCTGCGTTTAAGCTTAATGCGATAGTTCATGATTCGCCCTCCTAACCCAGAATTTCTTCGGGAGCTTTACCGCGGATAGCGGCAACATCCCGAAGGCTGCGCAGGGTAGTCAAACCCTGGATTGTGGCGGTAACCACGTTGCAGGGATTGTTGGAGCGCAGTGATTTTGTACGGATATCCTTTATGCCTGCCACTTCCAAAACCGCACGCACAGGGCCACCGGCAATAACGCCGGTACCTTGAGGAGCAGGTTTCATCAGCACTCTGGCAGCGCCAAAGCTGCCGACGATTTCGTGGGGAATGGTGGTACCCCGCAGTGAAATCTTGTGCAGGTTTTTCTTGGCGTCCTCAATTCCTTTGCGAATAGCGTCGGGAACCTCGGAGGCCTTTCCAAGACCGAAGCCCACTGTGCCTTCGCCGTCGCCGACAACCACAAGAGCTGCGAACTTGAATATACGTCCGCCCTTAACCGTTTTGGAAACACGGTTAATGGACACTACTCTTTCAGTAAGATTGAGTGTCGAAGCGTCTATTCGAGCCAAAAAGTTTCACTCCTTCTCCTTAGAATTTGAGTCCGCCCTCGCGAGCTCCTTCTGCCAGTTCTTTGACCCGGCCATGGTAAATATAGCCGCCACGGTCAAACACAACCTGTTCAATGCCCTTTGCCTTGGCCTTTTGGGCCAGATTCTTACCGACAATTCTGGCTGCCTCTTTGTTGCCGCCGTTGCCTGTGAAGTCTTTTTCCACAGTGGAGGCGCTGGCCAGGGTTACCCCTGCCACGTCGTCGATAATCTGGGCATAGATGTGTTTGGCGGAGCGGAACACATTCAGACGAGGACACTCAGCGGTGCCGCTGATTTTGTTGCGGATTCTGCCGTGTCTTTTCAGTCTGGCTTTATTGCTGTCCGGCTTTTTGATCATAGCCTATTCACTCCTTCCTTACTTCTTGCCCTTACCGGCCTTGCCTTCTTTGCGGATAATCACTTCACCGGTATAGCGGATTCCCTTACCCTTGTAGGGTTCGGGAGGACGCTTGCCACGTACTTCTGCGGCAAACTGGCCAACCTTTTGTTTATCCGGGCCGCTGACAATAATCTTGTTGGGGGCCGGGCAATCGATGGTGATGCCGTCAATCTCGGGCATAATCACCTGATGGGAATACCCCAGGTTCATAACCAGGTTATTGCCCTGCTTTTGTACACGGTAACCTACGCCTGTAACATCCAGCTCTTTTTTAAAGCCATCAGAAACGCCAACCACCATGTTGCTCAGCAGCGTCCTGGTAAGGCCGTGGAGACTTCTGTGCTCCTTTTCATCGCTGGGCCGGGTGACTACCAATTCGGAGTCTACCTGAGCGATTTCCATTTCGGTGCTGAAGCTCTGGCTAAGGGTGCCGTTTTTGCCTTTCACCGTTACGGTGTTGCCGTCGATTTTAACCTCGACGCCGGCAGGAACGGTGATGGGTTTTCTACCAATACGACTCACTTTTGCACCTCCTTACCAGACATAGGCAAGTACCTCGCCGCCTACATTCGCCTTGCGAGCTGCCTTATCGGTCATAACGCCATGGGAAGTGGAAAGAATGGCAATTCCCAGACCTTTCATAACCTTGGGGCAATCCTCGCAGCTGGTGTAGATGCGCAGACCGGGTTTTGAAACCCTGCGCAGGCCGCAGATAACTTGCGATTTATTTTCGCCATATTTAAGCACTATGCGGATAGTACCCTGTTTACCGTCGGGCTTAAAATCGTAGCTCTTTATATAACCCTCATCCAACAGGATTTGCGCAATGGCTTTTTTCATATTGGATGCGGGGATATCAACCGTGTCATGCCTTGCTGCGTTTGCGTTTCGCACACGCGTCAGCATATCGGCTATGGAATCGGTGATATGCATACCGTCAACCTCCTTTGCTCATGCTGCTTACCAGCTTGCTTTTCTCACGCCCGGAATCTGGCCCTTGTAGGCAAGTTCCCTGAAGCATATACGGCAGACGCCGAACTTGCGAAGGTAAGCGTGTGGCCGCCCGCAGAGCTTGCACCGGTTATAAGCCCGGGTGGAAAACTTGGCAACTCTGCTTTGTTTCGCTATCATTGACTTTTTAGCCACAGTCCAATCCTCCTTACTTTACGAACGGGGCGCCCATGAGCGTTAACAGCTCGCGGGATTCCTCGTCGGTTTTTGCGGTAGTGACAAAGCTGATGTCCATACCCCGTACCTTGTCGATTTTATCGTAGTCAATTTCGGGGAAAATCAGCTGTTCCCGCAGGCCGAAGGAGTAGTTGCCCCGTCCGTCGAATCCGTTGGCAGAAATGCCGCGGAAGTCGCGTACGCGGGGAAGTGCCACATTAAAGAGCCTGTCAAGAAATTCATACATCCGCTCGCCCCGCAGTGTAACCTTGGCGCCAATGGTCATGCCTTCTCTAAGCTTAAAGTTGGCGACCGATTTTTTCGCCTTGCAGGGTACCGCCCTTTGGCCGGTAATGGTGGCGAGGTCGGTCATGATTGCATCTACAATCTTTTGGTTGTCTCTTGCCTCACCGCAGCCCACGTTAACAACGATTTTATCGAGCTTGGGGATTTGCATGACAGATTTGTAGCCAAACTTCTTCATGAGAGCTGGGGCTACGTCATTGTTGTAAAAGTCTTTCATTCTAGCCATGTTTCTTCCTCCTTACTCAAATTTCTTCGCCGCTGCGCTTGGCGATGCGAATTTTGGAGCCGTCCTCCAAAATCTTGTGACCCACACGGGTGCCTTTGCCGGTTTTGGGGTCAACAAGCTGCACTTTGCATGCATAGATGGCGCCTTCGGCCTTGACGATACCGCCTGCCTGACCCATCTTGCGGGGTTTTACGTGCTTGGTGACAAGGTTGCAGCCTTCCACAATGACCTTTTGCTCTTTGGGGCTGACCTGCAGCACCTTGCCTTTTTTGCCCTTATCCCGTCCGGAGAGGATGACAACGGTGTCGCCTGTTTTTACATGAACCTTACTCATAACTGTACCGACACCTCCCCTTACAATACTTCGGGGGCAAGGCTGAGGATTTTAAGGTATTCCTTTTCCCTAAGCTCTCTTGCCACCGCCCCAAAAATACGGGTACCTTTGGGGTTTTTGTCTTCTTTAATAATTACCGCCGCGTTGTCGTCGAACCGGATATAGGTTCCATCGTCTCTGCGGAGCCCCTTTGCGGAGCGTACGATAACGGCTTTTACAACGTCGCCCTTTTTCACAGCGCCACCAGGAGCCGCTTTTTTGACCGACGCAACAACAACATCACCAATATTGGCGTAGCGCTTTCTGCTACCGCCCAAAACTCGAATGCACATAAGCTCTTTGGCGCCGGTGTTGTCTGCAACTTTTAGATAGGTCTGCATCTGTATCACAGTGCGTTCCTCCTTTCGACTAACTTACCTGCACATGAATGAACTGCCGGCATTGCCGAGCGACCGTTCATGCGTCTACCCGCAATAAGGCGGGCGCTTAAATTAGTACTTTCAAGGGCAAAATTATTTCGCCTTTTCCAGTATTTTTACCACGCGCCAGTGTTTGTCTTTAGAGATTGGGCGTGTTTCCATAACCTCAACGGTATCGCCGACGCCGCAGGTGTTCTGCTCGTCGTGAGCTTTGAGCTTAATGGTGCGCTTGATGATCTTTTTGTAGAGGGGATGCCGGACTTTATCGCTGATTGCTACGACAACCGTCTTGTCCATCTTGTCGCTGACAACCTGGCCGACTCTGGTTTTTCTGAGATTGCGCTCACTCATTGCTTGTTTGTCCTCCTTCCCATCACTGCTTTACAGCAGCCATTTCCTTCTGACGAAGCACTGTCTTTACCCGGGCGATGTCTTTTTTAACAATGCTCAGGCGGATAGGGCTTTCCAGCTGGTTAATGGCGTGTTGGAAGCGAAGATTAAACAGCTCGGCTTTGAGATCGCGAAGCTTTTCAGCCAGTTCGGCTTCGGAGAGTTCTCTGATTTCAGAGGCCTTCATTATTCTTCACCCTCCTTCTGCTTCTCTTTAACAAGGAATTTACATTTGATAGGCAACTTGTGCATAGCAAGACGCATAGCTTCGCGAGCCAGGTCCTCGGACACGCCACCGATTTCAAACATGACACGGCCGGGCTTTACCACAGCCACCCAGTACTCCGGGCTACCTTTACCGGAACCCATGCGGGTCTCAGCAGGTTTTTCGGTGATGGGCTTGTCGGGGAAAATCTTAATCCATACCTGACCGCCACGCTTAATATGACGAGTCATTGCAATACGGGCAGCCTCAATCTGGTTGGAGGTGATCCATGCGGGCTCCAGTGCCTGCAGGCCAAAATCACCATGAGATACAGTGTTGCCCCGCAAAGCCTTACCCTTCATGCGTCCCCTGTGAACGCGTCTGTACTTTACTCTCTTCGGCAGAAGCATTACTGTTTGCCTCCTTCCCTCTGGCGAGGCGCCTTTTTCACTTCTGAAAGCACCTCTCCGGCGTAAATCCAAACCTTAACGCCGATTTTACCATAGGTGGTGTTGGCTTCGGCGAAGCCGTAATCAATATCCGCACGCAGTGTTTGCAGCGGAATAGTACCCTCATGGTAACGCTCGCTGCGGGCGATTTCAGCACCGCCCAAACGGCCGGATACCTGCACCTTGATGCCCTTAGCGCCAAAACGCATTGCTCTGCCGATGGCTTGTTTCATGGCCCGGCGGAAGCTTACGCGGTTTTCCAGCTGAGCAGCAATGCTTTCTGCCACAAGCTGAGCGTTTTTGTCCACCTGCTTAACCTCTACAACATTGATATACACGCCGAGCTTTTCGGTGCGGTTTCTGTTGACGATGTTTTCGCAAGCTTTTCTGGTCTTTTCGATCTCGGTGCCGCCTTTACCGATAACGATACCGGGGCGAGCACAATGGATATGAATGCGCACCTTGGTGGCGTCG
>CAYNCW010000034.1:0-12573 GCA_964395635.1 uncultured Oscillospiraceae bacterium | reverse complement strand
ATATGGAAGTGGTAGCGGATGCCGGCGATTTTCTGGAACGCCTCACCGAAATGATACCCGCTATGAATCGTTCCGATTGGCTGCACCAGCTGTTGCAGCACAAAGCATTTAACAGCCTGCCCCATGCGCTAAGCGAAGGGGAACAGCTAAACCCCAGAGAAATTATCAAAACACTGCGCAGTGTCGTGGGAGAAGATACCATTGTGGCAACCGATGTGGGCCAGCATCAAATGCTGGTAGCCCAATATTACTCCTTTGCGCGTCCCCGCAGCTTTCTAAGCTCTTGTGGGCTTGGTACAATGGGGTATGGTATGGGTGCTGCCATAGGCGCAGCTGTAGGTAACCCAAACAATAGGGTGGTTTTGGTAACAGGAGACGGCAGCTTTCACATGAATATGGCCGAAATGGCAGTGGCAGTGTCCAACCAGCTTCCCATTGTGGTGGTTGTAATGAATAATCGGGTGTTGGGAATGGTGCACCAGTGGCAAAAGCTGTTTTATGACGGACGCTTTTCCTACACTGAAATAGACCGCCAAACAGATTACCTAAAGCTGGGCGAAGCCTTTGGGGCAACCAGCTACCGCATTACGCAAAAATCAGAAATTCGGTCGGTTTTGGAGCAGGCGTTTGCTTGCAAAAAGCCCTGTATAGTGGAATGTGTCATAGATGCAGACCAACGGGTTTTCCCCATTATCCCGCCTGGTGGCAAAGCAGACGATATGATTTATACAGACGACTACCAAGACGCAATCGTTTAGTGTGGCCATGCCAGTATAACAGGACAATCTGCATCGGCCTAGGAATTAACAGACCGGGGACAGATGTTCATATATTAAAGGAGTGTAGTAAAAATGATTAAGATGTACTATGATACCGACTGCAACAAAGCAGCTTTGGAGGGCAAAACAGTTGCCGTTATCGGTTACGGCAGCCAAGGGCACGCTCATGCCCTGAACCTGAAAGAAAGCGGTGTCAATGTTGTTGTGGGTCTCCGCCCCGACTCTGCCAACTGGGAAAAAGCGAAGGCAGCTGGCCTGCAGGTTATGCCTGTTAATGAAGCCGCTAAGTGCGCCCAGATGATCATGATGCTGGTTCCTGACGAAAAGGCTGCAGATATTTACAAAGAGGCTATTGCCCCTAATCTCCAGCAAGGAGATATGCTCCTGTTTGCCCACGGTTTTAATATACACTTTAATCAAATTGTTCCCCCTGCACACTGTGATGTAGCAATGGTTGCTCCCAAAGGCCCGGGCCATACTGTACGCTCCCAGTATCAGGAAGGCAAAGGCGTTCCTTCTCTGATTGCCATTCATCAGGACTGCACCGGTAAAGCAAAAGAATTGGTTATGGCGTATGCTTGTGCCATTGGCGCAGGTCGTGCAGGCATTTTGGAAACCACCTTTAAGGAAGAAACCGAAACCGACCTGTTTGGTGAGCAAGCAGTTTTGTGTGGTGGTGTTACCGAGCTTATGAAAGCAGGATTTGATACCCTGGTAGAGGCCGGATACTCCCCGGAGATGGCGTACTTTGAGTGTGTGCACGAAATGAAGCTTATTGTAGACCTGGTTAATTCCGGTGGCTTTTCTATGATGCGTTACTCCATTAGCGACACCGCGGAATACGGTGATTACCGCACCGGTAAGCGTATTATCACCGAGGAAACCCGCAAAGAGATGAAGAAGGTGCTCAGAGAAATACAAGATGGCACCTTTGCCTCCGAGTGGATCAGCGAAAACCGTGCCGGTGGCCGTGCCCACTTCTTAGCCACCCGCCGTATGGAAGCAGCACATCTGGTGGAGAGCGTGGGCGCAAATCTGCGCAAGATGATGAGTTGGTTAAAAAAATAAGATACATAGCTGTAAGCAATTCCAATGCAGGAGACAGTGTCAGTTTTGCTTACTTGAAAAGGCCAATTGGCAATATGCCAAATGGCCCGCTATATTGCCACTTCAGCGCAATTGCCGAAATGAAGGGATGAAATAGAAGAATGGATTTAGCGCAAAAAAAACAAAGCGCCCATGTCACCCAAGGGCCGGAACGAGCACCAAACCGCAGCTTGTTTTATGCCTGTGGCTTTACCCCAGAAGAATTGGAGCGTCCGTTGGTAGGGGTGGTCAGTGCATACAGCGAGATTGTGCCGGGGCATGTTCACTTAGACAAGATTGCAAAGGCGGTGCAGGCGGGTGTGCAATCGGCAGGGGGCACCCCAATTTTGGTTCCAGCCATTGGTGTGTGTGATGGTATCGCCATGGGGCACGAGGGGATGCACTACTCCTTGCCCAGCCGGGAGCTGATAGCAGATTCGGTGGAGACCATGGCAAAGGCTCATGGCTTTGATGCCTTGGTGCTGGTGCCCAACTGCGATAAAATTGTTCCCGGTATGGTAATGGCAGCTGCCAGAATGAACATACCCTCCATTGTGGTAAGCGGCGGGCCAATGATGGCGGGCAGAAGGGAAGACGGTACCGAGATAAGCCTATCCAACCTGTTTGAGGCGGTTGGCGCCAGAAAAGCAAACCTTATAGATGACAAACAACTCCAGCAGGTGGAAGAAAGCGCTTGCCCCGGCTGCGGCTCCTGTGCTGGGATGTACACCGCCAACAGCATGAACTGCCTGTGTGAAGCTATAGGTATGGCTCTCCCTGGCAATGGCACCATTCCGGCTGTCAGCGCTGGCCGGGTGCGCTTTGCAAAACAGTCCGGTGCGCGGATAATGGAGCTGCTTCGTCAGGACATAAGGCCAAGAGATATCCTTACCCAAACTGCTTTTGAAAATGCACTGGCAGTGGATATGGCTCTTGGTTGTTCTACAAACAGCGTATTGCACCTGTTGGCAATTGCCAATGAGGCAGGGGTAACCATAGACCTTACAATCATTAATAAAATTAGTGCAAGAACTCCCAACCTCTGCCGACTGGCACCAGCGGGGCAGCATCATATACAGGATCTGGATGCAGTGGGCGGCATTGCATCGGTTATGGCAGAGCTTGCTTCCGGTGGCAAACTGGGTCTTTCTCACCTCACCGCAGCAGGTACCCTTGGAGAGGTGCTTGCTGGAGTAAAGGGTGCAGACGGCACAGTTATTCGCAAGTTGGACACCCCCTATGGGGCAGAAGGCGGCATTGCTGTTTTGTGGGGCAACATCGCTAAGGATGGCTGTGTGGTGAAACGTTCAGCGGTAGCCCTCGAGATGCTCTGCCATTCCGGCCCAGCACGTGTATTCGACAGTGAGGATCAAGCCATAGCGGCAATTTATGCTGGGGAAATCCAAAAAGGTGACGTAGTGGTGATTCGCTACGAGGGTCCTAAAGGCGGCCCCGGTATGCGGGAAATGCTCAACCCCACATCCGCTCTGGCAGGTATGAAGCTGGATAAGGATGTAGCTTTGATTACCGATGGGCGCTTTTCCGGTGCGTCCAGAGGGGCCTCTATTGGTCATGTTTCTCCCGAGGCGGCTGCCGGTGGTGAAATTGGGCTTATTAGTGATGGAGATATCATCGCTATTGACATTCCAAACGGGAAAATAAACCTGCAAATCTCTCAAGAAGAACTGGATAAGCGCCGCGAAGAGTGGAAACCTGCTCCGCAAAAAGCCACCTCCAAATGGTTGCGGCGGTATGCCAAGATGGTGACTTCCGCCAGCAAAGGTGCAGTTTTAGAGTAAACCATAAAAAAATCACCACTGCACTGGTGGTGATTTTTTGTTTCTCAAAATCGGTCTAGGTAACCTGTAGATGCCTTAAGGACAACGGGAGCTCCAACCCACAGGATTCCAGCAGATCTGCATCACTGAGAATCTGCTTTGCATCACCATCGGCGCAGATTTTGCCACCTTGCAACAGAATAACCCTGTGGCACAAATCCAAAGCCATGTCCAAATCGTGTGTGGTCATCAGCATGGTTTGCGGCAACCCATTCAGCTTTTCAACAAGCCTGCGTCTAGCACGTGGATCCAAAAAGGAAGAGGGCTCGTCCAGCAAAAGTACCGACGGATCCATAATCAAAATACCGGCTAGGGCCACCATCCGCTTTTCTCCCCCCGATAGCTTATGGGCCATCCTATCCTTCAGCGACAAAATCCCTAAATCCTGCAAGACCTGGTCCATTTTCTGCTGGATTTTCTCCTCCTGCACACCAAAATTGCGGGGACCAAATGCAATATCCTCATAAACAGTGGGCATAAACAGCTGGTCGTCGGGATTTTGAAACACCATGCCAATTTTTTTGCGAATTTCCGGCAGGGTTTCATTTTTTAGTGGGGTATTCTCCACCACAACTTCACCGGACTGGGCGGCAAGCACCCCCACCAAGGTCAACAGCAGTGTGGACTTACCTGCACCATTTGCGCCAATTAAGGCGATGCGCTCGCCTTGCTTTACCGAAAAGCTGACATTATGTAAAGCATATGCCGTATCCGAACCGTTGTATTGTACAGTCAGGTTTGTGGCTGTTAGCATATCTACACCCCTATCCTACCAATCTTCCCAAAAACAGGCTTACATTAAAAAACCGAAACAACAATAACAAGGCAAGTGCCAGTGCAGTAAACAAGGTATCGGTTGTAGTGACCCCACCTTGGTATTTGCCACAATATACACCCTGAAAGCCACGGCACTTCATTGCTTGATACACCCGCTCTGCCCGATCAAAGCTGCGCAAAATTAGCTGCCCCAAAAAGTTGCCCATATGCTTCATCAAAACTCCTTTTTGCCCCGGTGCCCGCAGTGTATAGGCGGTATACATGGTGGCTGCTTCCTCCAGCAGAACGGAGATATAGCGATAGGTCATAATGAGCTGCAAGCAGATGATTTTGGGAATTCTGAGCTTGGTGAGCTGATAGCTGATGTCCACAAAGGATGTGGTGGCTATCAGCACCAATATAGCCAAGACGGTTAACAGTGTTTTCAATATAATAGATGTGCAAGCAATAGCTCCCTGGCTAACTGTGAATGCACCCAGGACAAAAGCTGGATCTCTTAAGAAAAACAAATTACTAAGCCCTCCAGCCAACGAAAAGGGGAGAGCAATAGCAAGCCGCATAAATACAGGACGATAGGGTGTACCGGATACTGCCATTAATACAACCGGATACAACAAAAAGGGGACGAGGCCGCTGACGTTGGTTGGTGAAAAAGAGATAACCAGCACAATATATGCCATGGTTATAGCCAGCTTTGCCATAGGGTGCAAACGATGCACAACCGATTGGTTGGCGGCAAGCTGTTCCAGAGCATCCATTCCTGCTGCGGCCTGATACAAATTGGGCATACAGTTCCTCCGAATAACCAAGATGGCGGGGAGTAAATCCCCGCCTGGCATCTTCTATTAGGCGCTGGATCTTGCCGATTGCGCCGTCTTTTTTCTGGTAAAGTGAATGAGAAGGCCGATACCACCAGCTAAGAGTATTGTAATGGTACTGCCCACTATTCCCGCTGTAGCAGTACCGGCACCAGAAGCATCGTTGCCCCAAAAGGAGTAGTCCGGCATAATGGCAGTGGCATTGGCCACATTGCCCAGTGTGCTATGAACAGCGTCATCCCGTTCCAGCTCAGCAGTGCCTGCAACCCCCAGCATAGACCATTCCAAACCGTCCGGATTTTCAGACGCAAACAGGGATAGACCACCGCCCACCAAAAGCGCTGCAAGTACAAAGCTGACCAATACCTTTTTAATAGGGACGCCAGCGCCTATCTTTTTGTTGTTGGCGGCACAGTCCAAAACTTCCGGGCGGATTTTATGTACATAGCAAAGAACCGCGGCTGTGATACAGCCTTCCACCACCCCAATTGCCAGGTGGATGGGTTGCATGAGTGCTGTAAATGCCCCAAAGGGCAGTTCGGTGACACCGGAAGCCAAGGTTTGCAGCACCACTCCAAAAGAACCTAGCTGCAGCCCCACAACAGTGGATAGTATAGATGCCAGCATAATATTTGTTCTGGTCATCCCCTTAGCTATAAAAGGCTTAAACAACAACGGATAGGCAAGCAGACAAACAAGCACTCCAATGTTAAATACATTACAGCCCAATGCCAGTAAGCCGCCGTCTGCAAAAAACAAAGCCTGGATAAGCAGCACCGCAGATAGAGTTAATAGAGCAGGGAAGGGCCCCAGCAGCGCCGTTAGCAAGATACCGCCGCCGATATGCCCGCTGGAGCCAGTCCCCGGTATGGTAAAGTTGATCATCTGGCCCGCAAACACAAAGGCACCCATAACCCCCATCATAGGAATCTTTTTCTCATCAAAACTGTCCCCGGTAAGCTTTTTCACAGAATAACCAATAGCCCCGGCGCTGACAGCGGTCATAACACCACCAACAGCAGGAGACAATAAGGCATCCGCCATATGCATAAGTAAAACCCTCCTATTCCCAGTAGTAAACAAAGCACCTACCTTTATTATAATGATAATTATTTAACGCACAAGCCCCGGTGGGGGATACTTTTTTAAATAATTTTCAATTTTATGATACATATTTTAAATAATAGCAAAATTCTCATTGACAAAGAAAAATGAACATAGTAAAGTTGAAGTTAACAAAAACCAAGTTTGTATTTTTACATGGGCATAAAAAATTTTAGGAGAGATCATGAAAAATATTATAGAAGTAAGGGACTTTGTTAAGCAATATGGCAATTTTACTGCCGTGGACCATGTTTCCTTTACAGTGGAACAGGGCAGCTTGTTCGCTTTTTTAGGACCTAATGGAGCGGGGAAAAGCACCACAATCAATACACTGTGCACCATATTTGATAAAACCTCCGGCAGCTTGCTTATTGACGGTTTGGATGTAACCGAAGATAAAGACGCAGTTCGCAGTGTAATCGGCGTTGTATTTCAAGAAGCAACATTGGATAACAAGATGACAGTAAAAGAAAACCTGCAGATGCACTGTCACTTTTACGGTGTAGAAAAGCATCTTGTGGAGGAGCGAATCAACTTTGTGCTCCACCTTGTGGATTTGCTGGAATGGAAAAACGCCATGGTCAGCAGCTTGTCCGGTGGCATGAAGCGTCGAGTGGAGATTGCCCGAAGCCTTTTGCACTTTCCCAAGGTTTTGTTTTTGGATGAACCCACAACCGGTCTGGATCCCCAAACTAGGGCCAATATTTGGGATTACATCATAAAACTGCAAAAAGAAAAAAATATCACCATCTTTCTCACAACCCATTATATGGATGAAGCAGAGATTTGCGACAAGGTGGCAGTTATGGATAAGGGCAAGATTATTGCCTACGATAGGCCATACGCTTTAAAACAGCAATACACAAAAGATAAAGCCTATATAAAAACGCAGGATCCCCAAGGGCTGGAGGAACTGCTGGGACGGTTTGATCTGGAGTATAAAAAGAAAACTGGATATTATTCCATTATTGTAAGCAACTTGGAAAATTTAATGGAGCTTATTAGCATACACAAACCATCCATTACCGAGCTGGAGATTAAAAAGGGTACCCTAAACGATGTGTTCCTAGAAATAACCGGAAAGGATATAAGAGAATAAACATGCGTATAGTTACAGCATTATGGGTTCGCAACCTAAAGATCTTTCTGCGCAACAAGGTGCAGCTTGTTTTCACCGTTATCATGCCCTTTTTCTTTCTATTTGTGTTCAGCGCCATATTCCGTAACGACTATATAACAGACCCTGTGAATTATATGCTGGCAGGTATTGTTATTACAAACGTTTTTCAAACATCCCTGAGCATTGCAACCTCTACAATCGAGGATATTGTGTCGGGATTTATGAAAGAGGTGCTGGTAAGCCCTGCTAAGCGTATACAAATTGCAGCAGGACAGCTGCTGTCATCCGCCACCATAGCCACTTGTCAAGGGATTATCACCCTGGTGGTGGGTCTCTTCATTGGCCTTCAGTTCACATCTTGGATAACACCGCTGGCAGTAATTGGGTTTATGATTCTGGTGGGGCTGGTGTTTTCCGGCTTGGGATTGTTTTTGGCCACCCTGGTTAAGGAGTCTCAAACCTTTCAAATTATCCAGGTTGCTGTTACCATGCCCTTTACCTTTTTGTGTGGGGCCTATATCCCCCTGAGTCTGTTGCCAAAAGCATTGCAGTATGTGGCCTATCTAAATCCTATGACCTATACAACAGCATTTTTCCGGGTTGTTATCCTGGAGAAAATGCATTTGACATCAGAGCAACTGGTGCAGGAACAACTGGCTTTCCCGTTGGGTAACTTTATCATCACTCCGTGGGTAAGCATGGGGATTGTTTTGCTGTTTGGTGTTTTGTTTTTAGTGCTTTCTACGGTGGTATTCTCCAAGGTGGACTTTTCCAGAATTAACCGCTCAAAATCCAAAGAGGCGGATATCTTCCAGTAAAATATTGGGGCGTGGCTATGACCACGCCTTTTTTGCAAAATGCTATCATTTTCTGTCAGTTTTTACAGCACGCTTGTATTTTCTTGCTGACTATAGTAATATAATCTCGGAGGCGAGACTATGAAAATATCCACAAAAGGCCGTTACGCACTCCGGGTAATGGTGGACTTAGCAGTCCATGACCAGGGGGAGTATATATCTTTAAAAGAAATCGCTACAAGACAAGATATAACCATAAAATACTTGGAACACATTTTGTCCTTATTAAATAAATCGGGTTTAATCAAAAGCTCTCGTGGCAACAATGGGGGCTATAGGTTAATGAAAACACCCCAAGAATATACGGTAGGGGAGATTTTGCGCAAAACAGAAGGCTCTCTTGCGCCGGTAGCCTGCCTGGACGAAACTCCCAATCAGTGTCCGCGACATGAATTCTGCTCTACTATATCGGTTTGGATAGGCTTAGGTCAGGTAATAAACCAGTATCTTGACAATATTACCTTGGAGGATCTGGTGAGATCCGAAATACAAAAGGTAGCGTTTGACTATACCATTTAAAAAAGGTATTGACAAGAAATGGGTCTTAGGCTATAATCATACAAAACCGATAGGATATATGTGTTAGGAGATGATGGTATGCAACAAAAGAAACCCCTAAGAACCGCAAACAGTTATAGGCGAATGTGTAGTTGTATACTTTGTCAGCATAGAGTATAAAGCCCCCAGTATCTTATGAGGAGTGATCTCTGTGAACATTTACCCTAAGATTACCGATTTAATTGGCAACACCCCTATACTACGTTTACAAAACTATAAGACAAAATTCAATTTACAAGCAGATATTGTAGCCAAACTGGAGTACTTTAATCCGTCGGGAAGTGTAAAAGACAGAATCGCCAATGCAATGCTCAGTGATGCTGAGAAAAAAGGGCTTTTAAAACCCGGTATGGTTATCATTGAACCAACCAGCGGCAATACTGGAATAGGCCTTGCAGCAGTGGCCGCTTCTCGAGGGTATGAGCTTATCATTACCATGCCGGAAACAATGAGTGTGGAGCGGCGCAACCTAGTAAAAGCCTATGGCGCAAAACTGGTATTAACCGAAGGCGCAAAGGGTATGAAAGGCGCAATAGAAAAGGCTACAGAGCTTGCGGCATCTATACCTAATAGCTACATGCCCAGTCAGTTTCAAAACCAATCAAACCCTACTATACATAAACAAACCACCGGGCCGGAAATATGGCGTGACACTGGCGGCAAGGTGGATATATTTGTAGCCGGTGTGGGAACCGGCGGCACCATTACAGGGGTGGGGGAGTACCTAAAATCCCAAAACCCCAAGGTGCAGATTGTGGCGGTAGAACCGGCAGATTCCCCGGTGCTATCCAAAGGAACCTCTGGATTTCACAAAATACAGGGTATCGGTTCCGGCTTTGTTCCGGAAACTTTGAATACCCAGATATATAATACTGTTACAACAGTGCGCAATGAAGACGCCTTTGCAGAAGGGCGATCAGTGGCATCCACCGAGGGCATTTTGGTGGGGATCTCATCAGGAGCAGCCCTTTGGGCAGCAAAACAGCTAGCCCAGCAGACAGAAAATAAAGGAAAAAACATCGTGGTGATTTTTCCCGATACAGGAGAACGGTATCTTTCCACACCGATGTTCTCCGAGCAGTAGGATCCGCGATATATAAAAGAGAAGAGGAAATTATAATGGCAATTGTAAAAAATACCGATAAATGGGCATTTGAAACCAAACAGCTTCACATTGGACAGGAGCTTCCCGATCCTGCAACCGATGCCAGAGCAGTTCCGATTTACCAAACTACCTCCTATGTATTTCGTGACTGTGCACATGCTACCGCCCGGTTTAACCTTACCGATGCCGGCAACATATATGGCAGACTGACCAACTCCACCCAAGATGTGCTGGAAAAGCGTCTTGCTGCTTTGGAAGGCGGTGTTGCAGCGCTGGCAGTTGCATCTGGTGCAGCGGCTATTGCATACACCTTCCAAAACCTGGCCTTTGCCGGTGATCATATAGTATCGGCCAAGACTATTTATGGCGGCACATACAATCTGCTTGCCCATACCTTGCCTCAATACGGCATTACCACCACTTTTGTGGATCCCCAAGAGCAAGATAGTTTTGCCAAAGCAATTCAGCCCAACACCAAAGCCATCTTTATAGAAACATTGGGCAATCCCAACTCCAACATTATAGATATTGCCGCAGTTGCAGAAGTGGCTCATAAAAACAAAATTCCCCTAGTGGTAGACAGTACCTTCGCAACCCCTTTCTTACTGCGTCCTATTGAATATGGTGCCGATATTGTGGTGCACTCTGCAACTAAGTTTATCGGTGGCCACGGTACTTCTTTGGGTGGAGTTATTGTAGACAGCGGCAAGTTTGATTGGGAGGCAAGCGGTAAGTTCCCATCCCTTACCGAGCCAAACCCAAGCTATCATGGTGTTTCTTTCACCAAAGCAGTGGGCCCAGCTGCCTTTGTCACCAAGATTCGAGCAGTTCTGCTGCGGGATACCGGAGCCAGCATATCCCCCTTCAATGCCTTTATGCTGCTGCAAGGATTGGAAACACTCTCACTGCGTGTGGAGCGTCATGTAGAAAATGCCCTGAAGGTAGTGGAGTTCCTCAGCCAGCACCCCGAAGTTGAGCAGGTTAATCACCCGTCCTTGCAGGATAACCCCAGCCACGCCTTGTATCAGCAGTATTTCCCCAATGGTGCAGGTTCTATCTTCACCTTCAACATCAAAGGTGATGCCAAAAGAGCCCAGGAATTTATCGACAAGCTGGAGATTTTCTCACTGCTTGCTAATGTTGCTGATGTAAAGTCTTTGGTGATTCATCCCGCCAGCACAACCCATTCCCAGCTCAACCAAACCGAGCTGGCAGAACAGGATATACAGCCCAACACAATCCGCCTTTCTATCGGCATAGAAAATATAAAGGATATTTTAGCCGACCTGGAACAAGCGCTGGCACAATAATCATTTGGATAAACAAAAAGGATACCGCCTTTTGGGTGCGGTATCCTTTTTGTTATGCCTTAAACATTTGTATAATACCAAATCTTGTAGACTGTTTTCTGTCTGACGCGGTTGTCCTGTTTGCCAGGCAATAGCTCGCCTGCATCGTCAACCTTCTGAATTACATAGAAAATACAGGAATGCCTTTTTCGTGAAAATAATCAATCCAGTGTTGTGGTGGTGCCTGGTCGGTAATAATCCCTTTTAACTCCTCAAAATCGGCAATTTTGCACAGGGAGGTCTTATCAAATTTGGTGTGATCCACAATAAGATAAGGCTCATTGCAATTTTGAATAGCCTTGGAGCGTACATGGCCGATCTGTTCATTGGAGTCCATCACACCATATTTTATGCTAAGAGATCGGCAGGATATAAACCCCTTTTTGGCATAGTAGTTATCCAAAATGGATATGGCAGTCTTTCCGGTAAAGCAAAGATTTACTGTATCCAAGATACCCCCTATGGTAATGGTACGCACCTGCTCAAACTTAGATAAATAATTGGTGATAAGCAGGGAGTTGGTAATAACCGTAACAGGGAATTGGGAAATAAGCTTGGCAATTTCCAAGGAGGTTGTGGAGCTATCCAGATAAATGGTGTCCTCTCGCTGGATAAAGCGTGAACATATCTGGGCTATGGTTTTTTTGTTCTCCACAAATTTGCTTTTCCGCACCTGAATGTTTACATCGTTATCAAATCCGCCTTCCAGATAGGCGCCGCCATAGGTTCTTTTTACTATGCGCTTGTTTTCTAAAAGCTTTAAATCTCGTCGGATTGTTTCGCCACTTACATTGAGATCCTGGCTCAGACTTTCCACTGAAACAAACTTTTCTAAAGTCACCAATTTAATGATGTACTCCAATCGTTCCGAAGCCAGCATACCATCCCCACCTTTATTTATAAACAAGTTGCTTTAGTAGTAAAAAGTTGCTGCATTGAACATATGCAGTGCCTTTTATTTTGCCACAACAATGTGATGAATGCAACAAATATTCAAAAAGTGTGGAGTTGTGTTGATTTTGAAACATTGAAATAAACAAAGTGCAAAAGTTCCAATTGTATGATTCTTGGTGATTTGTGTGAGAGGATAGTTCCAATAATAAAGAGATAATTACAAGATATAAGAAGAAAATTGTCTAATTTTCATATGTCCAAAACCATATGCATAAATTATGCAACCCT
>CAYNCW010000033.1:0-12656 GCA_964395635.1 uncultured Oscillospiraceae bacterium | reverse complement strand
ATTATTATAGCAAAATTATACCTTAAATAATGGCTCCCTTCATGAAATAGTTGTAACTTTTTTCACAATGTTTACTCATGGTGTTATTCATTTATTTCTGTCTACCCAAAATACGGCACAATTGACTTTTGCTGATATGCGGTTATTGTTTTGTAGCGTATTCAAATTAGAGTATATCCGCAGTGGCGATTACCTTAATCCCCAGTTTAACATTAAGTTGAGGAATTTATTTTTTATAGGACTAATTATAATAGCATGAAGTCCGCATGCTGCTGCACTTTTTATGAATTAATAAAGACAAGTAAGTTTAAGATGCTTACTTGTCTTTATCTGTAAGCGCAATCCGTTCCTTGATACGCCGTTGCGCCGCCATGAGCATCTTGTTGTTGCAATGCACCCGCTTCCCCGACAAAAGCCGGAAAACGGTTTGACGCTGAACGGGCGGAAGCGCATTGATTTCCTGTTCGATCCACAACACGCTGGAGGGTTCATCATAAACGGGTATTTGCATAGTGAAGCCTTTTTTGTTCGTAGCATCCAGCGATAGGAGCGAAAAGCCTGTTTTGGGTGCCTCCTTCATGCTGGTACGCCTACTGCTGGCTGCTATGTTCCAGAGCCGAAAACGAAGCTGTGCCATCAGGTATTCGTCCAGCTTTGGACATATGTCCGGGTCGTATCCGACCAACGCATCCAGCAAGCAGAGAGACAATTCCTGATACAAATCATCCAATTCAAGGCGGCAGGCCAAAAATTGGGCGGCGGTGCTTGTTCACCGTTACGTTGATGAGATATTCCTTTTCCTCAAATAAATAGTTGCGATCTTCCATTCTCATAGGTCATTCAACTTTTCATTTTTTTACGCTCCTACTTTTTTTTGCTCGGTCAGCAAATAGCGCATAGCTTTATTTTCCTCGATCAACGCCAGCATGTCCTTACGAACAGTAGCGTAGTCAGGCAGCTCAGATTTTTCTAAAATTGCTCTTCGCTCACAATCACTTGTTTTATGCGAACTTTTCCTCCGTTTTATTCCTCATTGAAGCGGCGGGGATGCCGTCATATGCCCCCTTTGCCGTTTGCATACTAAGCAGATTGCCCTCGGTTCCGATGACGGTTCCTACTGTACCAGCTATAAGGAATTCGTGACTGATATCGTCAATCACAAGCACCAATTCTGTCAGCACGACAGTATCTCCTATGTTCATGCCGCTACCGCATTTTACGTTGGAAACGGAGCGAAGCAGACCCCAATTAACAAGATATAAAGCAGGGGTGTAGCATTCCGGATGATGTCTAGTTTCATAGATATGCAACACGCGGACTGCGTGAACATCCCTCTTGACCCGATAGGTATATCCCGCCGTTTTATCCACCAAAGCGACGGTTTCACCGATGCGGATGTTCTGGATAAACTATTGAGCCGCCGATATCGCTTTGTTCACATTTTCCAATGATACATGCCAATGGCTATTGCAGTGGCGTTTTGGTTAATGTATAATAAAAATAGCACCTTATTTGGTCAGCTAGACTTTTGCGCGCTATGCAAAATTGGCGACGCAATCGGCTTCCCAGATAATCTGGATTCGTATCCATCGATGTCTGATGAGATAGAATTTTATGATGAGCATCTCTCCCAAAAGGCCGAACCTAGAAGGCACAGCAGGCGTTCTGCTCATTGTGGCGGATCATTCAGGCACGCCGGTATGGGAATGTATAGAACTGATAGTACTAGGGAGTAATGTGTGCTTATGGAGATACGCCGCAGAAAGTCTTTGGTGTTTTGGTTAGGAATAGTCACTGGTGCAGTTCTGCTAGCTGCGGTGATAATCAGTCTGCGCCCTATCACCGGCACAATGGGGCCGGACGGCGCCCAGTGGCGGATTGTTCCGATTACGCGAACCCTAATAATACAACCGGGTGAGATAACCAAGGGTACCATGCTCTAGCGAAAGGGTGTGCCCCCTTGGCTTATACGCCGCATAAAAATTGAGGGGCCTCTGATCGCTACCACCCCCAATTAAGTGTCGCTTTTTTCATCTCTGCCAAACCTTGTGGGGATAACCGGGCTGGAATATATGGATACAAGCGCGGTTACAAGCATGAGCTATCTGTTTTCGGGCGCCTCATCTTTAAAAACCTTGGAACTTTCCGGCCTTGATACCTCGGCAGTCACCAATATGTGCGGTATGTTTTCAGAAACAGACTCCCTCCAAAGCATTACCTTTGGGGAAAACACGATTCATACGAGCTTTGGAAATATCTAAGAACTACGCTGGGTACACCGGAAACTTGGGAGTGGTATGCGTGATGAAAAAGTTTTTTATACTATGCATTGCAGTTTTTTTGTCATCTTGTTACAGTGGCGAAACAGTCATTCCTATAATGCAAAATCCCTCTGAGTCTTCTGGTGTTCAGAATGAAGATGGTGAATATAACGAAAAGGCTTCTGTAGATAGACTGTATAACAGCAATTGCGAACTAGTACTTGAGGCCGAGAAGATCAGTTTTTCAAGCCATGACGATGCAATTTTGTTTTCTACTGGGGAGCAGTATAATATTTATTCACTCAAATATGGCAAGACTGTTCTCGAAGATGTTTCTACGTTTCAATTCTATCGGCACTTTCCTATTCCATCCGCTACATATCACTACTATGGACAAGAAAACCAACGATGGGGCGATGTGGATGGGTATAATTGGATACGCGTTGAAAAAAACGGAACATGGCAGTACTTTGATGTAGACGACCATTATAAACTTGTGCTGGACAGCGGCCTGGTAGCTCACCAAGAAGATTCGTATGCTGTGTTCATCCCAACAAGCTTTCGCAACAATATGGCTATTATTGTGCAACCGGGCGACATTGCGCTTTTGTTTGACAGAAAGGGCAATATAATCAAAACATTTCAAAATGTAAGGAGAGCGGAATGGGTTTCGGCCGGGTATATGCTCACTTTTCATGATGACAGAACAGCAATTTTAGACCGCAATGGAGAGCAGATATTTGAATACCCAAAAACTTTGGTTTATAGCGACACCCCCATTCGTTTCTTCCCCAATGGAAATGTCATGGTAGATGTATCAAACAACCATATGCATGCTGACCTCTATAATAAGCGTGCCTACAGACTTTACGGCTCATCCGGGCAGCTTATTGAGGAGTTTTTATCTGCAGATACTAGTGATCTGGATTTTATACTGGTACAAAAGCAAGATGGTATGTATGCCTTTATAGATAGCAATGGAGACAATGTGTTCGGCGAAGAATATGACTATGCTACCGCTTTTTCTGAGGGATTAGCTGTGGTTCACAGAAAGAATCGGAGCGGGAGTCAGTATATTAATACGCAAGGCGAATTAATAACCGAGCAAGTATTTGGCAACGCCGAACCATTTATCGATGGGAGAGCGGTTGTCAGTAATCTAGATTATACAAAACACGCTATTATCGATAAAGACGGTAACCTGCTCACTGATTATATGGATTTTCAAATATCGCTTTTAAGAAATGGAAACGCTATTATTAAAGCTTATGAAGAGGGCGGTTATAAACGTGGTTTAATAGATCGTCACGGTGAGGTAATTTTAGAACCGACTAGTAACTTCAAGTGGTGGTATCCCGCCGATGACGGTTATTACTTCATTGCAACCGAGTATGGTGAAATGGCAACGATACGCGATTATTATATAGATAAATCAGTTGTTATGGACGATAGCGGCAATATGTTATTTAAGGACATGGACACTTATGTGACATATTTAGGGCACGGTTTGTTTTATATAGCGTATTATGACGAGGTAACATGGGAATTCTCGCAAAAAACAGGGGAATACGAACGTAAAGTTATTAGCACACCCAACCGAATCGTTGACCGGGATGGCGAAACTGTTTTGTTACTTGGCAATGCCCGATTAAGCGAATACTACAATGGATATTTTATTGTGGGTAATCCCACGGGTATTGTGCAAAGACCAGAAGGTATCGGTGCAAAATAAGCATACTTTTCATGCGCGTTTCTCTCCAAAGATACAATAGGCTCGTTCACCAAGGTACGCCGCAGTTTAGTGGTGGGTAATTAGTTACGATTGATGCAATCTAAGGAACTACCTGTTCTCAGTTATTACCGATTTGGATCCTTGTATAAAACTACAAACACATTACAACTTTAGTATTAGTATTGTTAACGCAAGTATAATTTGTATATTTATAAAGTAAATAGGTTGCCGCATTAACGCACCAGATAGCTGAGTCGTAGTTGGTTCTATATCCATAACCTCGATAAGCTTGTTCCAGTGATGCTTCACACTGGGACACACATCATACAATGCACCACAGTCTCCAGGACTTCCATCTCTTTCTCGAGGATATAGCTTTTCCTTGTTTCGCAAAACTGTTCTAGTTCCGGCTCCCTTTTAGCTACAATGTCTGTTACATCCTCGCCCCTTTTGACGGCTCTACAAATTTCTGTAACAACCATTCTTACAAAATCATCAAAGGAATGCATAGCATTGCGATAGAAGAACATCATGAAATTTATAATTACAATGACCCTATTGCTTTTCATGCAGGCACTCGGTATACAAGTCTTTTGACTATATAAACCAGGAGCTAAATAAATGCAAATAAATTGGTGGTACTTTCATGGCAAAAATATTATTTAAGGTATGGTTAATTGCATTACTGTTATACTTTGTAGCAATAACCATTGCATTTAATTGTGTGATTGTTTTTCCATGGTTTAATTATATACCGACGATGCTATTGTTGATTTGTATGTGTATTAGGATAAGCCATAGGATATGTAGTAAAAAGTACTTAATGATTCCAACATGCCTTGGATATGTGATATTTGGGTTTTGCCAATTTGTTTTTCTCTGGTTCTTATTACCACGTGAAAATCATACTGAGTTTCCATCTCCCGACCAATCACAAACTATAATCATTGAATATGATTATGTTAGTAGACCGTTTTTGTATCGCAAGATCAATTCATTTTTAATGGTAGAGCTAAACACTCCCCCCTTTATTGGAGCAATGGAAACCATTGAGTATACCATTCAGTGGTTATCGGACAAGGAAATCGTGTTGTCCAATTCATTTGGTGAACAATGGAACATAGAGATTGCAAAATAACGTACAAGCCTATTTGTAAATTACGACAAGTAGAATCAGGATACAAAATGAAAGTATTAAAACGTATTATAGCTATTCTATGTACATTCGTTATTTTTGTATTAACTCTTACCGGTGCTAAACACTGCCATAAACGATATAAGACTAAATCGGTTTTCATAACAATTGCATGAACTATCTTTGCCAGAGGGCAGTAATATAATTGAAAAACATTCTGTTTGTGGAAAACTAGTTGGAAATGGTAACGGAATGGATTTTTTGGCTTGTATTGTTGTGAAAACTACGCTGCAAATTGATGAGCTTCGTAAACTTGTAAACGCCATACCGTTTCAACCTGCTGTTCATCAGAATAACAGCGTAGCAGTTGAAGTTATGGCCGTGAAAGATGCTCTAGAATCTGACTATTTAAAGTATAGCCAGATTCTCTTTTCGGTTGAAAACGTTGATGATACATATGTAATTATGGTGTATGATGGCGGATACGATTGTTTATTTGATATTAGAGGACACTAATGTCAAATCGCCCCTTGGCAAGTGTTTGACCTCGTAGCTAGTGTCGCTAACCCATGTGTTTTTCCTGTTTTATGTAGGATACCCCTTAGATATATAAATTACCCGCTGGTTGGCGGGGAGTTGGGTGCAAATTTATGGCTTTGGGGTTGGGTTGTGGTAAAATTAGGATAAGAAGATTATTTATATTTAATTTGGGAGGACAAAGTAGTGCAAAAACTGATTGCAGTAACATTATCTATCAGCCTATTGCTTATGACAGCTTGCCAAGCAAGGGAAACGGCGAAACCAGATACCATGCCCCAGGTGGAAGATTCCCAATCCATCGTGACTGAAAGAGAAAACTTTATGACTGTGCCGATAAAAACTTATTACAAAGTAGCACAAGGCAAAAAATTAACAGCAAATGAAAAAGGGCAAACGATCTTCACCCAGCATATGTGGCAGGAACACCTCCACTTGGTGAAGTAACTGCGAAAATGTTTATAAGTCCGGAGGATGCAGATATATCCTCTCAATGATAAGGGGATTTGTCGAATTTTCCCTTAATCATGTGGATTTACGGCATTGATGGGCGTTCAAGAAGAGAGTTAAGTGTGGGATTTGAATCCGTATGAAAACAAAACAGATAGGCATGATGGCTTTTGTAGCTGTCGTGCTTTTTTATTTTCAGAAATAGCAAGGATGGCACTGAAATGACTATAAAAGTTCTATTTATCTAAATTTATGAGTAATATTTATTTGAAATGTTTTTGTATTGGGTTGATTTATGTGAAGATGAAAGAATTTACATTTACAAGTATTCTTACTGCAATAATTATTGTTATAGAAGTTGTAGCGGCTACAACAGGCGAATCTCTTGTTGCATTGACCGTATTTTCTGCGTTGCCCATTTATATGATATGCCGAAAATCCACTACTTTAGCGATAACAAGTTATATCTGCGTAGGCTTTATACTTCTTCAAATAAATCCCCATCAATTGATCTTCTTCATTTTCACAAATGGGCTGTTAGGGATTTCACTTGGATTGTGTGTAATCTTTCAAGATAGATGAGAAAATCTTTCATAATAAATAAGAAAAACAACGGCCATCGGCAACCAGACCGACGGCCGTTGTTTTTGCATAATAATGCAGAAGCGTTTCAAAAATCATTTGCAGAAGTTATTTGGATTTTTGATTCGCATGCGGCTCCCAAATAGCGGATATTCCGGTCTTTGGGACAGGATTTGGAGTGCGGGTAAGTAAGTCGTGCAAATCACAGTTCAGGGCTTCGCAAATGCGGTCTAGGTGGTCTAGGCTGATCCTCTCCGCAGTTTCATGATAGATGTCATTGACTGTGTTGGGTCGAATTCCTGTAATCCTTGAAAGCTCCGCCTGCGTCATTCTGCGCTCTCCGAGCAATCGGGACAGATACAGCTTTACCACTGATTTCACCTCCTTTCTCAAAGGAGTATCATCAGAGTAACGTTGTAGGCGAAGCATTTACTACACTTGGAAAGCATGATTTTGTTACAACATATCGAAATACGTTAGATATGCTCTAAAAAAATAATGCTTAGTGTCCTGTAATAATAAGTTCTTTGTAGCTGCCCGTGCCAGCTCCATTCTTATGAGCCAGCTGATTGGGTCTTTCTGCTTCGTGAATATGAAAGTCCCTGTATAGCAGCCGTATTTCGGGATGGTCGTTGTAGGATAGTACAAACTGCCCTTTCAAATGGGCTATACTATTATGCAGCCGCTTATGGTCATCAGCCGAAAATCCATCATAATACTTCTCAGCATTGAAGTAAGGAGGGTCAAAGTAAAACAGTGCATTTTGTCTATCGTAGGTCTTGACCAGCGCTTCAAAATCCCTGTTTTCTATCACCACATCCTTTAACCGATCCTGTATTTCCGGAAGCCGGTCAATGGCGCTTAAAAGTGATTTTTTACTACATCCAAAGGTGCGTCGGTCTGCCCCATAGCTGATGCGGATCACATAAAAATATCGTGCAGCCCGCTGTATATCGGTCAGGCCCCTCATATTTAGCTGCTCCAAATAATCAAAAAACAGTTCACGGGAATTGGGCGGTAACTGCTCTCCTCCAAGCCGAAGTTCACGCTGTAGCTCACTGCAGTGGTGCTGAACACAACGATACAGGTTAATCAGATGACCGTCGATGTCATTGAACACCTCCAGCGGTGCATGCTTCTCCTGGCATAACAGAACTGATCCACCGCCTCCGAAGACTTCAATGTAGCGGTCTGGTTTCTGGTTGGGGAAGTAAGAAAAAACCGTCTTGCATAACTGGCTTTTTCCACCTATCCATGGGATAAAGCTTTTCATATAAATCATCCTTTCATGGAGGTACGCCGACAGTGCGAATACTGTCGGCGTTTTGTTATTGTCTTATAACTATACTACGATGGCCGGAACTGGGATGCCGCTAACCTTGAGCTGGCGAAGTTTATCGGCATAAGCATCTGCGCCAGCTTTGCTACCAGCAAAGGTTTGCACCCTATATAATCGCTGTTCAGGCTCCACGTAGGCAATACCAAGGATAGCCAACACGCCTTTTGCGTAGGCTACACCAAAGGCTTTCTGCTCCGCTATTGTGTCAATGATCTGCACATCGGTTTTGTTATCCAGAAAAGCGCCTTCACATAGGACAGCCGGAGCTTTTACCTGCCGCAGCCAGCCGAAGTAATCCGTACCGGCTGCATTCAGACGGGTCTTAATACCTCGGCTATTTTGGCCGATCTTTTTCACCTCAGCTTCAATGGCAAGGGCCAGCTTGAGCGATTTTTCCGCATATGTGGCCAAGGTTTGACGGAAAGCTTCAAATCCATCACCGCCACCTGCATTGTTATGAACATCCACAGCTAGGTCAGGCATAAAGGCATTGCACTCGGCAATTTCTTCTGCGAGCGGGTCATTTTCATTTCTTGTACGAGATATGCCTACAAGCACACCGTGTCGCACCAGTTCTCGCTGCATGGACAAGGCCATCGTTAGGTTGATGTCGGACTCTTGCAGGCCATTGGCGACAGCGCCCGGATCAGCGCCGCCATGACCTACACCGATAAATACTCGCTTCATATAGAATCCTCCTCCTCCACAATCTCGATTACCTTATCCTGCCATAACATATTGACTTCGGCTTCGATTAGCGCCGACAGCGTATCTATGTCGACTTTGTAACCTTTATCTTGCAGGAAAGTCAACACCCACCTTTTCTTACTCTCGCCGTGACCAGGGCCTCTATATATTTGCTCAGCGGCGGCAACGCCAATATTTACCCAGGCTTTCAGCTGAACTTGCTGCTCGGTGGTTAACTTGCTTTTTAAATACGGTACCACCATGAGCGTGATGATTGTTGCTGCCAGAGTTAAGAATGCTTCCAAAATCGGGGTGATGTCCATAATGATGCCTCCTATAAATTTTTATGACGCGACAGGATTATTATACGTTTACATGGGACTCACCTCCTTAAAGACAAAACAAAAACAGCCCTTTAAAGAGCTGTTTAAACAGTATATAAAAGCGTTTTAAACGCTATGAAACTGCCCTGTCATATGCCACACGGACATTTTCTAGGCTGATGCTAGTATAGATTTCGGTGGTAGAGAGCTGGGAGTGACCCAGCAGCTTTTGAATGACGGTTATATCCATGCCATTATTGAGCGCAAGTGTGGCAAATGTATGACGCAAAAGGTGCGGATGGAGTCGCTCTGGTAATGCAGCGCGCTCACCCAGATGTCGAATGATTTTCTGGATCGAGCGTGTATGTATTCCGGTATAGGGTGCTCTGGTGTTGGCAAAGAGCATCACGCCACCTGGCCGCTGCCTCAGATATTCCTCCAGATACAGCTTTGCCTTGATGGAAAAGTATACTATGCGCTCTTTGTCACCCTTGCCGATTACCCGTACAGATCGCCCAGCAAAATCCACATCCGACAGCCGGATACCTGCTACTTCAGATATGCGGCAGCCGGTGGAGTAAAAAAACTCCACCAGTGCCTTTTCCCGAATAGTAACACAGGCAGCCCTTAGTCGCTCCAACTCCTCTAGAGTCAGAGACTTGCGCATGTTCCTGCGTCTCTGCTTTAAAGTCTTTATCTTGAGCATGGGGTTTTTACTGATAGTTTCCTCCACTGTCAACCATACAAAAAAGGAGCGTAGAGTATTTATAATCGTTAGTATGCTGCTTTCCTTCAGTGTTAATGAGCTTATGTAACTGCGGATATCATCTGTTCTTATATCGACAGTATCCTTGCGTACATACGCTGCAAAACGGGTGAGGTACAGACGGTAGTTGTCTAGTGTTTTTGGTGATAATCCGTCAATCTTCTTGGCACCGAGAAAGTGCCGGATTCTTGTATCCAGATCAGCGGAGGCAGAAGAATATTGCTTTTGTATGGAGTAATCTATGAGCACAGACAGGATTTGATCGGGAGGGATGTTATCGCATAGCGCGGCCAGTTTTTGCACCAATTCCTGCCTTGCGTCCATATGCATGCCCTCCTTTTGCTAATTACAACAAGGACATTCTAGCATAAGTCTGATGGCGTGTCTGGTGTTCGATAGAAAATATCGGTTGTAGTTATTGAAAGGTAATCATTTCCCAATAAATGTGTCTGAAAGAGTATAGTTTTCCTTCGCCCCACACGTAGTATCGAAAGGCATCCTCCATCCAAATAGCTGTGGGCATGAGAACTAGCCATACCAATGCAAAAACAATGCAGATTTGACCATATAGATTGCCCCATAAATGAGAGTAATCCCAAATATTAAGGCCCATCCATAAGTTTAAAACACAACCTGAAACAAACTCTATCACCAGCGTTATCAACGAGCCAATAACCGATTGCAGTAATACCGGAAGCTTGTAAAACCTCGGGGTCTGGTTTATTGCACCGATGGCCACAATACAGAACCCCCCGACTATCAGCATAGCAGGATGGGCACGTTCACCTCGCGTAAACAGACGCCAGAGTGCTTCCAAAACAAAATACTGTTCACCCATCACAAACCAGAGGATGAGCAGTTTGCCAAAGCGCTTCATGATGGAGCCCCTATCAATTCTGCCATGCTGGCCGCAAGCGTAGGCGGCAACGGCATTCCATATTGTACGGCATCCAACTCGTCGTAGTCGGTGATTTCCTTAATATGTTGGCGAAGATGGTTGCAATAGGTCTGGTGGTAGAATACATAGGCTGTGGCTGTCTGAGCAATTGCAGCGAAGTCCTCTACCGACCAGTATTTACAAAGCTCTCCATCAGCGTGATAGGGTACGCCTTTGGCTGGATTGATACTGGATTCCTCGCCACGCACAGCAGCTTGGAGCTGGGAAAACAATGCGGTAATATTAATCTGGTCTACCTCGGTAAGCGAAAATTGCTTATCACCTTCAGATGTATGTACAACAGTGCCAGAATAGATAGCCTGCTGTGCGGCACTGTTAACCATCTGAAGCTTGCTGGTGCGTAGCTGCTCCAAGTCCTCCGGGGTGATGACGCGGGTGCCGGTTTCCTCCCAGGCAGAGCCTATCCAGCGGGGAGCAATCATATTGCTGGGAGGAGATACTGCGATTAGCGATTCTCCTGCTTGCACGGTGTAGCCATAGGGCAACGCCCCATCGGCTTGCTCCGTGAGCAGCACAAAGGTTATGTAATTTCCAACCGCATCGATAACACAGCGGTGCGGGTTATTTAACATAAGATCAGTCCTTTCTATTAAACAACGACATTTGTTCTTGGGTAAGCATCCTATAATGCTCATCACAGTAATCGTTGTCTTTGCTGGTGTGGTGTGCATGCTGCCGACACATGGGCCTGTCGCAAGTGCTACCATCCAATTCATAGTCGCATAGTTTTGTTGCAGGCTTACCGCAAATATAGCAGCGTTCTCTTGACTGTCTACCAGTAGAACAGGCCCATCCAGTGCATTTACCCTGATTATCTAAAAGGGGTTCGCAAGGCACATTACCACCTCCAGAGCGTAAGTGTTTGACATCAGCAACCGTTTTCCATATACTTTCCCTAACCCCTTTATTCATATTTTATTATATTTTGGCCTTATCGTTATGCGATGAGGTGCTTTTTTTTCTGCGCTTTAGGCGAATAAGGTGAATGTGGGGGCTTTACAATGGTATGCAATACCATTTGCAGCCGGTTGGCAATCTTATGGCTCCGAAACTGCATTATATGCTAAGGATCAGCATGATACTATTTACTTAAACGGTGGAATATCAAGCCCAACACAACCACTGACTAAAGGTAGAGTAATAGCAACTTTGCCAGTTGGATTTCGTCCATTAACTACTAAGCTATATATTTCAAATTTCTTTTCAGCAGGGGGAGATATTTATCCCATAGGTTTACAATTAACGCCCGAAGGACAACTCAAAGTATATGGGAGCAACTCTCAGGCAACGTTAGACAAATATGTGCTGGGATTTACAATTCCAATTGATGCAATTATCCCAATGGCGCAATAGCGCGCTATTGTGCGGCGGGAAAGATAAAATTTATATATACCCTATTTAGTCCAGTTTTGTCTATTCCTACGTTAATGGACCCACCTACACTGGGGCGAATTAGTCCTGCCGCATACGGGCCGAAATATGTTGCAGGAAACTCAATTGTTTTGACAGGACGGAAACCTACAGGTAGGGTTGCTACGGTTTCATTATCAGCAAAAGTCCCCGATGTTTTTGAAATATGAGCGTGGACTACAACTTCACCGAATTGATTTTTATAATATCCACCTTGCTCAAGTTTGCACCCCGATGACACCGGCAGATCATATACCTGCGGCGGCTCGGCGGTGGCAAGGCGCACCCACGGCCTCCAAAACCCCGGTGTAGTGTATGAACGCATAAACATAGCAGTTTCAGAACCTCTATGTCCATGTTCAATGACTACTTGCGCCACAGACTTGCTTTCCCACCAAACCTTAAAAATTTGCATTGCAAAAGATGTTTCTACGCCAGAGGGACGATTTAATAATGATTTAGTTGTATCTGCATTC
>CAYNCW010000032.1:0-12750 GCA_964395635.1 uncultured Oscillospiraceae bacterium | reverse complement strand
TATGGTAATTTTTTTAAAAAATTAACAAATTTTATACATTTGCAGCTATAAAAGTACAAAAACAAGCAGTTGACAGCAGTATATCTCTGTAAGTGACAGGCATTATTAGCCAATTTGTATAGCCAAAGAGGATTGCTCTTGCCATGGCTGGGGTGTGGGGGTATCCGGCTGAATTTCCTGTTGGGGCTGCTCTTCTTGGGGTGTGGGGGTATCGGATACAGCGGGTGCTGGCTGCTGGGTATCAAACCCGAAATAGTGGCTGATAATATCCCTGGCCACAGGGGCGCCGGTGTATCCGTGCCAGCCCTTTTCAATCACCACAGCAATGGCTATCTGGGGGTTTTCTGCCGGAGCAAAACAAATAAAGGTGGAGTTGGGCAGGTCCTTGGTTTCGGGGGTACCGGTTTTGGAGGCCACATCAATGGGATAATTGCCGAACCAGGCAGCGGCAGTACCGCTGCGGGAAGCGGCAATCATTCCTTTAATCACCGTGTTGATGGTGTCTGGGGTGGCATCTACGGTATCGGCAACCTCTGGGGAGAGGGGAGTTATGAGATTGTTCATGGAGTAATCCCGCACCTCTTTGACGATGGTTACCTTCATGCGCTTGCCCCGATTGCCGATGGTGGCTGCGTAGTTTGCCAGCTGCAGGGGGGAAAACTGGTTGTAGAGCTGGCCGATAGAGGATTGGAGCACATCCCCCGGAACCCAGGGGGAATCGTTGTATTTATCGTTTTCTCTTGCTTTGGGGCTGGAGACAACCCCGGTGTATTCGGCAATTTCCAGTCCGGTGGGTACACCCAGCCCGTACTGATTGGCAATATGGGCGATATTATCAATACCCACCCTGCGGCCAACATCGTAGAAAAAGATATTGCAGGAAACCCGCAAAGCATCGATGACATTGATATGCCCGTGATACCCCAAACAGGTGGGCTGCCAGGGGCCGGGGTAGTAGGTGTATACCCTGGTGCAGTTTACGGTGGAGGGCTCCTCCACCACCCCGTAGGTGAGCCCGGCAGTTGCCACAGCGGGTTTAAAGGTGGAACCAGGGGCATATCCCCCCAGAAGTGCCCGGTTGTATAGGGGGTGCAGCCCATCCTCATCGGCGCTGAGACGGGCGTAGTCCTGCCGGTAGGTGTTCAGGTCATAGGAGGGGTAGGTTACTGCGGCCAGCAGCTCCCCTGTTTGGGGGTTGATGGCAACCACCGCTCCGGCATCCGCTTCCTTACCTTTTCCGGCGGCTGCGGTTGCCTGCAGGTTTTTGATTTGTTTTTCCAAGGATTCGCTGGCAAACCGCTGCAGCTCGCTGTCCAAGGTGAGCAGAACGGTGTTGCCTGGGATAGGCGGCTGGGTTTCCACAGCGTTGAGTACTTCACCCCGGGAATTGATATAGATTTCCCTGGTGCCGTTTTTTCCCCGCAAAAGGCTTTCAAAGGCTTGCTCAACACCGCCTTTGCCGATAATATCGTCCATAGCGTAGCCTTTGTCCTTGAGCTGGATGTAATCTTCCGGATACATGGGGCCAATGCTGCCGATGATATGGGGGGCAGCTGTTCCATTGGGATAACTGCGGATGGCGCTTTCCACCACATCCACCCCCAGCAGCTTGTAGCTGCGCTCTTTGATCTGCACCACAGTGGACATATCGATGTCGGTGGCAAAGGTGTAGGGCACATTCAGGGCAAAGCCCCGCTGCTCCATCTCGTAGCGCACGCTGGCTATCTTTCGCTGTTGGGCCGGGGTGTAGTCCTGGAGCGTATACCGCTCTACCAGCCAGTATATAGCATCTTCGGCGGTGGCGTACTCACCAAGCTCCAGATAACGCTTTAACGAGGCCACCTGCCTGTCTTGGTTGGGCAGAAAGGTGTAGGGCGTTTTGGTGGATATAGGCAAAGTATCGCTCCACCCCTCGCCCCGTTGCTGGAACAGGGTGATGAGGGAAAGGATAATCTCATTTTGTTTATCAGCGGGGAAAAAGGCTTTATCAAAGATGATGTCATAGCCCATCCGGTTAATGGCCAGGGGATTTCCGTTGCGGTCTATAATCTCACCCCGGGTGGCCTTTACAATTTGGGTGCTGATATCCCGATCCTCCATCATCCGCTTGTAAACCTCTGCGTCGATGATCTGTATGCTCATCAGGCGCGCACCGAATATGCCCAGCACCAATAAGGTGAGGAGCACTATGATCCAGCGTCGGATTTTCAGGCTTCTGGACAACATGGCAGAATATCCTTTCTGGGAGATAAAGGCTAGCTTTCGATGGCAGCGGTGAAGCGGGTGTAAAAGCCCCGGACTAGGTAGTATATGGGAATGGCTGCAAGTGCTGTGTAGACAACCATGGGCAGAACCGAGTAGAGGTAAATCTTCCAGGCGCTTTCCAGGTGCCACATGCCAAAGGCAAACAGATACTCCAGGCTTTTGCAAAACAGGGCGGTTAGCAGTACGAACAACAGGCAGGCCCGTAGGTTGCCGTGCATGAGATAGATAACCAAAAGCCCCGCAAAAATACAACATAGGCTGACAAAGAATGCATTGAAACCAAACAGAGAAAAGCCGCCCATATCACAGAGCAGCCCGGCAAAAGCGCCATACATTCCCCCCACAAATTCCCCTTCCATAATGGCGATGGCAATGGCGGCGGGAATCACCAGCAGCGGTTTTGCGCCAAACAACACAAATAGCCCCGGTACTGTTTGTAACACATACAAAAGCAGCAGCAACAGGGCGTAAACGGCATGTTTTATACTATATAGATAGCGGGTATTGTTCATATAACTGGTGAGTCCTTTAAAGACGGTCGCGCCCGGATTACTCCGAGCCTTGACCTTCAAAATAGGTGATTACAAAGACATTCTTTACATCGGAAATATCGGCGGCAGGCTGTATGGTGGCCACCAAACTGGTGCCGTGGCTACCAGGTTGAACTGAGGTGATGGAGCCGATGATGATGTCCTTTGGAAACAGGCTGCCTCCACTGGTGAGCACCAAATCCCCTTTGGCAGCAGCGCTGTCTCTGGGCAGGTATTCCATCTGGCAAAGCCCTTGTGTGGCCAGATCAATGGTTCCGCTGACAATGCCGATATCGCGAGTGGCGCTGTCGTAGGCACCCACATCCAAAGTAATGTCTAGGATAGTGATGACCTTGGCGTAGGTTATGCCCACCTCGGACACATAGCCAACCAAGCCGTCGGCAGTCATAACCGGATCCAGGTAACTGATATTGTGCATGGTGCCTTTGTCTATTGTAAAGGAATAAAAGCGGTCCGCCGGATCTCTGGCAATAACCGATGCTGTTTCTATAGCCAGATCCCGCCGCTTTTCAGTTACATTTAAAATTGCCTTGTATTGGGCATTTTCATGCTGAATTGCCTGGTAATCCACCAGCTGTTTGCGCAGGGTGTTTACCTCGTCCTGGAGCAGCTTGTTTTGTTCGTATACCTGCCCTGCATTTAAAAATTTATCAAAAAAGCCCGATACACTGTCCGATACCTGAGCGGAAGTTCTTTGCAGCGGTACGGTAATCATGCTGAACAGCTGGGCAGCAAGCGGGGCGGTTCCACCGGTGTAGATAGCCATGATCATAAACCCCGCCAGCACGGTTAACAGTGCAACTAGAATTTTAAAGCGGACACTGGATAAAAAATCCCGCAACAGTTCCCTCCCCTTTATATGGAACAGCCTTTGGTGTTACCGGCGATGATCGTCGTTGGCACGAATCTCGTTGAGCAAGCTCAGGTTGTCCAAGGCTCTGCCGGTTCCCTCTGCAACGCAGTCCAGGGGATTTTCTGCAATATGCACCGGCATACCGGTTTCCTGGGTAATCAGTGCGTCCAGACCCCGCAGTAAGGCGCCGCCACCGGTAAGGGTGATGCCGTGGTCGATAATATCCGCGGACAGCTCTGGGGGGGTGCGCTCCAGGGTGGTGCGGATTGCATCCAGAATGGAGGAGATGGGGTCGGCAATGGCCTGGCGAATTTCTTCTGGGGTGATGAAGATGTTTTTGGGTAGTCCGTCAACCAGGTTGCGGCCTTTGATCTCAAAATCCTCTTCCCCTTCGTATGGATAAGCAGACCCGATGGTAATTTTAATGTCCTCGGCGGTACGTTCACCGATGAGCAAATTGTATTTCTTTTTAATGTAGGCAATAATGGAGGCATCCAGCTCGTCTCCAGCCACACGAACCGACCGGGATGCAACAATGCCCCCCAAGGAGATAACCGCTACCTCGGTGGTGCCGCCGCCGATATCCACCACCATGCTGCCGGTGGCTTCGGCCACAGGAAGATTGGCGCCAATGGCAGCAGCCATAGGCTCTTCGATGATGGAAACCTGTTTTGCCCCTGCCTTAAAGGCAGCTTCCTTTACCGCCCGGCGCTCTACATCGGTTACCCCGGAAGGGATGCAGATGATAATTCGGGGACGGGAGAAAAATGTGGTGTTGACCACCTTTTTAATGAAGATTTGCAGCATACTGGCGGTTATGTCAAAATCGGCGATTACGCCGTCCTTTAATGGTCTCACTGCTACGATGGAACCGGGCGTTCTGCCGATAACCTCCTTAGCATCTCTGCCCACACAACGCACTGTGTCGGTGCGTACGTCCACAGCAACTACCGAAGGCTCGCGCATGATGACGCCTTTGCCCTTCATGTATATAAGTGTGTTGGCGGTACCCAAATCGATACCAACATCTTTTGAAAACATGTAGTTTCCCCTTTCATAACAGTTGTGCCAGAGGCATTTTCACGTTTAGAAAATTATTGCCAAAAGCGTCTTTAACATTATAACCGTTTTCGCCTGATTTCTCAACAAATTTTTCTACCCGGGTCAATAAATTCACAATTTCTCTACATTTCCTTGCTTAAGCGTTCCAAGGGCTTTGTTAAGGGCAGATACAGGCAAACCCATCACATTGTAATAATCCCCCTGAATGCCCTCTATCAGCAGTGCGCCAAGCCCTTGTATACCGTAAGCTCCGGCCTTGTCCATGGGCTCTCCGGTTTTTACATAGCGGGCAATCTCCTCAGGGCTCAGAATGGTGAAGTCTACCCCGGTTTGCTGGTAAAACACCTGTTGGCCCGCGGGATAGATAAGGGCCACACCGGTATACACAAAGTGGCGACGACCGGATAGTAGCTGCAGCATGGCGGCGGCATCCTGGGCATCCTTGGGCTTACCAAGTAGCCGGTTGTCCACTGCCACAACTGTATCTGCGCCAATGACAATGTCATGGGGGAAGTCCTGTGCAACGGCTAAGGCTTTGCGCAGTGCCAGTTGCTGCACAGCGTCTACAGGGGCTATGCCCTCTGGCAAGCTCTCGTCGGTATCCTTGGTGTGAATTTCAAATTCTGTAGTAATCAGCTGCAGCAGCTCCTGTCTGCGGGGAGAGGCGGACGCAAGTATCAGCATAGAAACCTCCATGGTATTTGTGGGCAGTAGGTTGTAGTCAGTAGTGGCAAAAGGGGGCTATCGTCCGGTTGAGCCCAAGCCACCTTGCCCCCGCACTGTGTGGGATAAGCTTTGGGATTCTACCACTGGGGGGGTGAATATAGGCATCAACACCAGCTGGGCAATGCGCTCACCGGGCTGGATGGTGTATGAGGTATCAGAATGGTTGGTGAGCCCCACCATCACTTCACCCCGATAATCTGCATCGATGACCCCAACAGCGTTGGAGGGCACAAGCCCGTGCTTAATCCCCAAACCGCTGCGGCCAAACACAAACCCGGCAATGTCGGGCTGGCTTATCTCCATAGCAATCCCGGTGGGGATAACTGCGCGGCTGCCCGGCGCGATGGTCAAGGGCTGGGGGATGCAGGCACAAAGATCATATCCTGCGCTAAAATCTGTGGCGCGCTGGGGCAACACAGCATCCGGATGTATGCGTTTTATGATTAAACTGTCCACTGTAAATCCTCCTAGGGTACCTTTTATTTTTTATAAACTATAGGGATAGGGCGGGCTACAATACCTTGCGGTAATAAAGGCCTCTGGTTTTTTGGCCGGATATGGTGCCGCCGGTTTGGTAAACCTTTAGAATCTCCTCGCATTCCCAAGGCATTTCCTTGGTAAAATAAAGGGTGAGTGTATCCACATTTTTCAGCTCGGAGAGCCTATCCCCCAAAAACAATGGCACACAGTTGAACAGGGTGGATACCCCGCCATCACAGTCCACAAAAAACCGGTTGCCGAGCCTGTCCACCAAATCCGGGAACTGTTTGCCACAGCTGGCACAGCCGGTGGTTGCCCGAATAGGGCAGTTGCGCAGCCGCATGAGCGGGAGATGCCCATATGCCAGCATTGCTCTGGGCAAACTTCCCCCCAAGGCTTTGAGCTTTTCCAGCTCCAGCTCAAAGGAGGCGGTGACCCCGGCAAGCCCAAGCTTTTGGTACTGGGCCAGCGCCAGGGAATTGGTGATGTTTAGGCCGGAATCGCCGTATACCCTAAAGCCCTTGCTTTTCGCTAACCCAATCCCCCCCAGGTTTCCTGTAATTGCCTGGGTGATTCCCAGCTTCTTGGCTGCATCCAGCATATCCCCCAGACTGCCGTCATCATCAAAGTGGATGGTGGGCAGTTCTACTATCAGCTTTTCCCGCACCTGTGGTACCATCTTATGATCCATCTGGTATAACTGGGTGAGGGGCAGCACAATCTCCTGGGCGTTTTCCAGGATAGCCGGGGTTAACTGCCCCACAGTATGCAGACGAACCCGCAAGAAGGGTGCAGTCTCTACTGTGTGGGGAGAAAACCGTATCAGCTCAGGTTTGGGTGTAAAGGGGACGGGCTGTGGGGTTTGCCGCAGGTGCAGCAGTTTTTCCAAGGCCTCTCTACGCAGGGCGTTGAGTTGGGAGGCGGGCAGCATGAGATCCGGCCCAATGGTGCAGGTAACCTTTTGCACCCCAAAGGGGGTACCGCCGGTTTTTCCCAGGGCTGCCTCTACCTTATCGCTGGTGGTGGGAGCGGTTATGGCCTGTTGGGGCATAGCGCCGGTGACTGTTACCTGGTTACCGTCCTGATCGAATACGCTTACAGTAGCGGGCTTATCCGGTTGTAGCACAAAGGAAAAGGTTACGGCAACCCGCTGTGCCTCGTCTTTATACAGCTGTGCCAGTTGTTTTAACACCGGTGCGGCTGCCTCCACGTCTTCTTTCTGACGGGTGCCAAACATCTGGGCATCTCGGCTACCCACAAAATAGCCGTCGGTAAAGCCGGAACGGGAGAACACGGCGGATAGCACCTGGTAGTCCGGTTCTTTTCCGTCCAGCACCTGTCGGCAGGCGGTTACAGCCGCTGCCACATATTCCGGGCGCTTCATCCGCCCTTCAATTTTCAGTGAGCGCACACCGGATTTTATCAGGGCGGGGATTTGCTGGATCAGCGACAAATCCCGCAAGGACAGCGCATGTTCATCCCCTTGTTTACCGGGGGTAAAGGGCAGACGGCAAGGCTGGGCACACAGTCCCCGGTTGCCGCTGCGGCCGCCAATAATCGAGGACATAGCGCACTGCCCGGATACACTCATACACAAAGCACCATGGACAAAGCACTCAATCTCCAGTTGGGTGGAAGCAGCAATCTTTGCGGTTTCTGCTTGGGTGAGCTCTCTGGCGGGAATGACGCGGGAAAATCCCAGAGATTCCAGCTGCTTTACCCCATCCACCGAATGGATGCTCATCTGGGTAGAGGCGTGAAGCTGCGCCTGGGGGGCACAGCTGCGCACCACCACCGCCGTTGCCAGATCCTGTACAATAAAGGCGTCTACCCCGGCGGCACAGGCTTCTTTAATGGCCTGCACCAAAACCGGTAGCTCGTTGTCAAACACCAGAGTGTTTAGGGTTAGATATACCTTCACTCCTCTGGCGTGACAATAAACCACCGCCTGTTGTAAGGCGGCGGTGTCAAAGTTTTGGGCATTTCGCCGGGCGTTTAGATGCTGTCCGCCCAGGTATACGGCGTTTGCGCCACAGCGCACTGCGGCTATTAGGCTCTCTTCACTTCCGGCAGGCGCCAGAAGTTCTACGGGAGTGTCCCACCGGTTCATTCAAGTGTCTCCATTCTTGATAGGTAGTTAACATAAGTTGCTGTCTATTTGGTATAGAAAAAGGAAATAGTATAGAATTGCTCGTCTTTTTATAGTATAGTCTAAATTGAATGATTTAGCAATGCTAAGCCAGTACGGTTGCTATGCCGGGCTACTATATGGTATACTGGCGAGTATAGTAGCACAGGCAGGGAACAATACCCTACAGGGATTTCACAGGCAAAGACCACTTAGCATGAGGGCAATGGTATTGTTGTATTCCTGTAGATATAGAGGATGGAAGGATGTCCAACCGGCATGACCAAGGATTTTAATGCACTAACCTTATCTCACCGGCTGTTTCGGGAGCATGTATCCCCCGGCAGCATTTGTATAGACGCCACCGCCGGGCGGGGACGGGACACGGAACTGTTTTGCCAGCTGGTGGGGGAACAGGGCAAGGTGCTGGCCTTTGATATCCAGCAAGAGGCGCTGGACAGCACCAGGGCGCTATTGGAGGAAAAAGGTGTGCTGCAAAGAGCACAGCTTATTCTGGATAGCCATGAACATATGCACCTGTATGCCAAGCCCGGCAGTGTGGATTGCATTGCCTTTAACCTTGGCTGGCTGCCGGGTGGAAGCCATCAAATATTTACCCGGCCACAAAGCAGCATAGCTGCTATAGAATCAGGGCTAAAGCTATTGCGGGTAGGCGGCGTTATGAGCATATGCATCTATTATGGCAGAGACTGCGGCTTTGAGGAACGAGATACTCTCCTTGCGTATCTGCCTACCATTGACAGCCAAAAATTTACTGTATTGCTCCAACAATTCTGCAATCGGCCCAACAATCCGCCTATACCTGTATTTATTTATAAGGATTGTGAATAGTGGCAGTGGCGGCACTTAGAATATATCCCAATGAAAGAAAGGACAGGATGGCAGATGCGTAAATATCAGTTTGACTGGGGACTACTGGGCAATATGGATTTGGGAAGACCCCATTTGGGAGACAGCGTGGGCTTGGATATGTACCGTCTGATGCAGTTTACCCTGCGGGATGTATTGGAAGAAAAGCTGGGCGCGGATGAAACCGACAAGCTGTTTTACAATGCTGGAAAACTTGCGGGAAAAGAGTTTTTTACCCAATATATTCAGCCGGTGAACAACCTGGAGGAATTTGTAAGCAAAACACAGCAGGTGCTCAAGCAGAAAAAGATAGGTATATTGCGTGTGGAGGAAGCATTGCTGGATCAAGGTCGGGTAATGCTGACTATTGATGAAGATCTGGATTGTTCCGGGCTACCTGAACTGGAATATGAAACCTGTATATACGACGAAGGGTTTATCTCCGGCCTGTTTGAGAACTTTACCAAAACAAACTGGACAGCCAAAGAGGTTGACTGCTGGTGCACCGGTGCAAGAACCTGCCGCTTTTTGGTAACCCAGGACTAACGCCCCGGTATTGATACTGCAAGTGGTTGTAAAAAATGGATAAAACCCCGGACAATTTCATGTTGTGTGATACTGTGTCAGGATGTTTGCTTTTACACGGAGGAAATACTGAGATAAGATATGGATGAGCTGATGAATACGGAACATATCCATTCTGAGAAACAAACGAACAGCATAGAAAATAAGGCGTATTCGGAAGTGATTGCCCTTTTCAGAACCTTGCTGACGGTGGCGGATCTGCCGGAGGATTTGGTTGTGGATAAGGCCCTTCTGGAGGATCCGGAGTTTAAAAAATTGTATGCCTATATTCTGGATCTGCGGGAACTCAGTGAGGCTCTTTGCAAAGGAGACTTAAAGAAATTTGTCTTCAGCAAAGGGTATATTTTGTCCAGCCTAAAAGCATTACAGTCCAACCTGCGGCATCTTACCTGGCAGACCCAAAAGATTGCAGAAGGGGATTTTTCTCACAGAGTGGACTTTTTGGGGGATTTCTCCGACTCTTTTAACGAAATGACCCGCAAGCTCAGGGATTCCAGTATTCAGCTACACCGCCTTGCCAGTGTAGATGTGCTTACCAGGGTTCCCAATAGATTGGCACTGGAACAGTTTCTTACAGATTCTTTTTGTAAGGCTCGGTTAGAAAACACGCCACTTTGTGTGCTGATGATTGATATTGATTTCTTCAAAGCAGTTAACGATACCTACGGCCATATTGTTGGAGATAAGGTGTTGGTAAAAATCAGCAAAATCCTTCACCAGCAGTTTCGGATGAGTGACATCTTTGCCCGATATGGCGGGGAGGAATTTGTAGCGGGATTGCCGGGAACCAACCTAGATGCAGCTATCCGCATTGCCCAAAGGGCCAGAGCGGCAGTGGAGGCTTCTCCCTTGGAGCTGGACGATTTTCCGCCGCTGGATGTGACAGTGAGCATAGGGGTAAGTGAAATCAAAGAAGAGGACATTGAATACACCGATATTATCCGGCGCAGCGACGAAGCGTTGTATCAAGCAAAACGGGAAGGACGCAACCGCGTTTGTATGGTATGAGGGAGCAAAGTCTATAGAAAAAACTACGGGAGAGAACAGCGTGAATGCTTGTTCTCTCCCGTTTTAGTGTGCTACTATATGGGTAGTTTATTTTGCGGCTACTGCCTCAGAAGCGCTTAAGCCAGCCAGTCGTCCGGAGGTGAAGGCCCAGCTTACACAGACAGAGGGCATGGAATCGTCTCCGTGGAGACCACCGATAACCTCACCGGCAGCCATCAAACCGGGAATGGTTTCACCGGACTCCTTGACAACCTCCATTTTGTCGTTGATTTTAATGCCTCCCAGGGTGGTGGCGAAACGAGGTTTTTGCTCAACGATATAGAAGGGGCCATCTCCCAGAGGCTTTGTGATTTTGCGGCCGAAGGTGGTGTCGTTTCCAGCGGCAACCATTTTGTTGAACTCGTCAACCGTTGCAGTCAATGCTTTGCCATCTACACCGGCAGCGGCAGCAGCAGCGGTCAGGTCGGTGTTGTTGGCAAATACAGGCGGTATCGAGCCGTTGTTGGCAACCCACTGATCCAGTTCCTGGTCATTGGCGTATTTGTTCTCCTTGCACTTTTCGCGGAACAGATCAAATGCTTCTTGATCCATTACCAAGAACAGGGTTTTATCGGGTTGATCCAAAAGCACAGTGCGGATATCGGCATAGGGTCCGGTTTCATTGGCCACACGTTTACCGGAACGATCCACCAGAATGGTGCCGGTGTTGTTGAAAACTGCAGCGTTGGCGCTGATGGTGGAACGGGCGATTCCAGGTCCAATTTCAATGCCGTTGGGATAGATTTTGCCGTACTCCAGCATTTGGGTTGCGGCGCCCAGCTCTTGAGCCATAACCAAACCGTCACCGGTGGAGGATACAGGGCCGTAGTACAAAATGGGCTTGAGGGACTGGGGCAGCAGGTCTTGGTTATAACCGAAGCCTCCAGTGCAAAGCACAACCAAATCGGCTTTAATTTCATATTGGGTACCGGCAGTGTCCTCGGCTTTGGCGCCTACAACCTTGTCGTTTTCCACAATCAGCTGGGTTACCTTGGTGTTGAGCTTCACATCGGTTTTGGTGGATTCCAGCTTTTTCAGCATAGAATCATTAATACCGGCAGCCTTGCCTTCACCAATGAAGATACGGTCTACGCTGTGTTCAGCAGCTTTTACAACATCGGGCTCAAATTTTACCCCAACGTCGTTTACCATCCAGTCAAAGGTGGGGCCTACTGCCTTGGAGTAGAGGTCCACCAGCATCTTATCGTTGAGATCATGGCCGCCCTTCATCAGGTCAGCGGCAATAGTTTCGGGGCTGTCGTTGGTGATGCCCTTGGTTTTTTGATATTCAGAGCCACCGCTGTTTACCTGGCCGCCGGAAATAGAAGCGGCGCCGCCCAAAAAGGGCATTTTTTCCACCAACAACACCTGAGCCCCTGCATCAGAAGCTGTGATACTGGCAGAAATTCCAGAGCCACCGCCACCGATTACCAGCACCTGGGTGGTGAGGGTTTCGGTTGCTTTATTGCCGGCATTGGCAATGGGAGCAGTTTTCAGGGCATTTACATCCACGCCGGAAGCTTCCAGTGCGTTTGCGGTTGCCTCTAAAATGGCCTTGCTGGAATAGGTACATCCGGTGATGGTGTCCACACCCAGGCTTTGGCTTTTTACAATAATCTCCGGCAACTGCTCAACAGCGGTGCTGCCAATACCCTGGGTTTCGTGGTTTTCGGTTACTTTGATAGATTGGATTGCGGTTTCGCTTACGGTTACTTCCAGCTTCAGTTTGCCACCATAGCCATCCGCTTCGCCGGTATAGGTGCCGGGTTTATAGCTAAGCTGTGTGCCTTCTACTGACGGTTGCTCAGCAGCAGAGCTTTCTGGAGCAGAGGGAGCAGCAGGGGTTTCCGGCGGCACATTTTGGGATTTGCATCCGGTAAATGCCAATGCAGCAACCAACAGCAAACCAAGTAAACGAGATGTTTTTGTTTTCATCTTTCTACGACCTTTCTACTAAGTGCTTTTTTACAGAACTGTAGTATGTCCATAAGATGTCTTGATAATTCTATAACAAACAGTTTGCAAAAGCAACTATTTTACAAATAAACTAGCTGGATATATAAATTATATTAGAAGTTATCAAAAAATTATAGACTTTAATAACAATAGATACTGTCTGTTTTTGTAGAATGGATACAGGCACGATGAACAATATGCTGGAGCCACCCAATTAGTAAGGGGCA
>CAYNCW010000031.1:0-12773 GCA_964395635.1 uncultured Oscillospiraceae bacterium | reverse complement strand
AGCCTGTTGGGGATTTCTGGCCCCCATCAGCGCACAGGTAACTCCTTTTTGTGCCAGCACCCAGTTGATGGCCACCTCGCCAACCTCTACACCTCTGGCATCGGCAATTTTTTTAAGCTGCCCAATCAGCTCATTGCACTTGGACCACATGGGTTCCTGGTAGTAGTTGTAGAACTGATTTCTCAGCTCTTTACCACCTGGGGGCAACGGTTTCTTTTTGCCGGTGAGAATTCCACCACCCAAAGAGCCGTAGCTTAAAACCCCCAGCCCCTTTTCTGCGCAGAAGGGCAGCACACCATCTTCCAAAACCCGCTGATCCAGCAAAGAAAGGGGTGGCTGAACACTGCAGATACCTGCTCTTTCTATAGCCAGGCCCATCTCCTCTACCGAAAAATTAGAAACACCAATCTCCCGGATTTTGCCTTGTTTTTTCATCTCCAGCATGGTGTCTAGCGCGGCTTCCAAGGAATTGTTGTAATCCGGCCAGTGAATTTGATACAGGTCGATGTAATCGGTGTCCAACCGTTTGAGAGAAGCTTCCAGCTCATGGCGCATCACATTGGGATCCAAGCATTTTACATAGCTGCCAAAGGCCCGCAAAATCCCCACCTTGGTGGCTACAATGGCTTTATCCCGCCTGCCCTTGAGGGCTTTGCCCACAATGCGCTCAGAGTATCCATCCTCGCCGTATCCCGCAGCGGTATCAATGAGGTTAACCCCGGCATCCAAGGACGCATGAAGGGCGTTAATGGACTCCTGTTCATCCACTGCCCCGAAAAAGTCGTTGCCCATCAGCCATGTTCCGTGCCCAATGGTGGATACCATAAGGTCGCTGTTGCCTAGTTTTCGGTATTGCATCTGTCCGTCTCCTTTCAAGCTATCTGTATTTCTATTCTATACCCTTTCGATACGAAATACAACAGGAGAAAGCCCATCGGTGCAGGAAGAATACATCAGCCCCTCCTGGGACTTGCAGTAGGTAAGATTTCCCCCAAACCGCAGGGTGGTCACCACCGGCCAGATATCCTGCCAAGCCCAATAGCAAAATCCCTCTGGCATTCTGCCATCCTCCTTGACTGTAAACTCCTGGCCCACCTCCAACCCATGGCAGCCACCGGAATAATCCGGCAGCTCCGGGCAATCAAACTTCTTATATACGGTGATCTTCAGTGGATGTTTCTGTGCCATACTCCTCTTCCTTTCTTCTTGCCTTAAGGCATATGTATCGCCTGTTTGGCCAGATCCAAAATCCCTTCCCCAATACTTTCGGAAATGGTGGGGTGGGCAAAAATAACCTCCATGGCCTCCTGATAGGTGTTTTGATTGAAGATCAGCCCGCCAAGCCCAGATATCATCTCGGTGACATGTTCTCCCACCAGATGAATGCCCAATACCGTATCCTCCTGGGCGCTGACCACTACCTTGACAAACCCGTCGGTGCTGCCTTCAATTAGGGAACGCCCATTGGCGCTCATGGGGAATTTTCCTACCTTTACTCCAATCCCCTGTTGCTCCGCCTGTTTTTGGGTCATGCCAATCCCCGCAAGCTCGGGGGCGGTGTATACACAGAAAGGCACTGCGTCATAGACCATCTCCCTGTGGCCACCCAGCATGTGATCCACCGCCACCATCCCCTGGTGTAGCGCCACATGGGCCAGCTGTATTTTGCTGGCAGCGTCCCCAATGGCGTAGATGTTGGGAATATTGGTGCGCATACAGCTGTCGGTCACTATACGGCCCTTCTCCAGCTCCATACCCAATGTATCCAGTCCCAGCCCGGCGGTAACCGGCTTTCTGCCCACCGCCACCAACACCTTTTCCACTACAATTTCCTGCACTGTGTCCCCCTGAGCCACCGCAACAGTCACCCCTTGGGAATCTTGTTTGCATCCGGTAACACCAGCACCGGTAAGCACCTTTACCTTATCCTTTTTCAGGGCGTTTTTCAGCAGATCCGCCCCCTGCTCTTCCATATTGGGCAGCAGCTGGGGCAGCAGCTCCACCAAGATCACGCTGCACCCCATCCGGGCAAAGGCCTGGGCAAACTCGCAGCCCACCACACCGCCGCCCACCACCAGCAAGGACTGTGGCATTTCTTGTAACTGGAGCAGCTGGTGGCTATACAGCACCCTTTCTCCATCCACCTCCAGATTGGGGATCGATATCGGCTGAGATCCGGTGGCAATAATCGCCTTGTCAAAGGATACCCGCTGCTGCCCCTCTTGGGTTTTTACCAGCAGGCAATCTGCTCCTTCAAAAGCTGCTGTTCCTCTAATCAGCTGCACCTTGGTGCTGTTTAGTAAAAACTCCACCCCTTTGCGCAGCCGCTCCACTATCTTCTGCTTGCGCTGCATCACCTGGACAAAGTTTAGGGTAACATTCTCCACCCCAATCCCCAGCTCCCGGTATCCTGAAAGGTGGTGCAGCGCATTGGCGCTGTGCAGCAGGGTCTTGGTGGGAATACAGCCGTGGTTTAAACAGGTTCCACCCACATCCGCCTTTTCCACCAAGGTAACCTCTATCCCCCGTTTGGCCGCCGCAATGGCAGCGCCATATCCTCCGGGGCCACCGCCCACAATTGCTAACTTCATCTTCTACCTCCTGTGTTATGCGGCAACCTTAAGCTTGCGCAGCTTTTTGCTTTGTGTGCTTCTATGCTTGGACATGGTGTCCAATCCCACCGCAATTACCAGCACCGCACCTTTAAAGATCATCTGGTAAAACTCAGAAAGCCCTATCTGGATAAGGCCGTTGAACAGCTCTCCCAAAATGAGCACCCCAAAAAACACCCCGGGGAACAGCTTGCCTTCTCCGCCGGAGATGGAGACGCCACCCAGCACACAAGCGGTTACCACCTCAAATTCATAGCCGGTAGCGGCTCTGGGTTGGCAGGAGTTGGTTCTGGAAAGCAGCGCAATGGCAGCGATTCCACAGAGCAGCCCGCTGATGGAATAGACACAGTAGGTCATCTTTTTTACATTGATACCGGAGAGCCGTGCAACCTCGGAATTGCCCCCCACACCGTATACATACCGGCCAAACACCGTTTTGCCCAGCACAATGGTAGCAACAATAAATACCAGCACAAACAGCACCACCGGCACCGGCAATACCCCGCCGATGCTCCCCTGGCCGATAAACCGAAAGTAATCGGTAAAGCCTTTGGAGATAGGCATAGCCCCGGTCATTACATACACAAGCCCCCGCACTGCCTGCATGGTGCCCAAGGTGACAATCAGCGCCGGAATCTTCACCTCGTTGATGAGAAAACCGTTGAGCATTCCCACACCGGTGGTGGCCACCAAACAAAGCACCATACCAAAAATGGGGTTGGGGTTAAACTCCCCCAGATTGCCAAAAGGCTGGGCTGCCATAAACATGGCGCAAACGGTCATGCCAAAAGCCACATTGGAGCCCACCGACAGATCCATACCCCCGGTAAGCAAGCAGAAGGTAAGCCCCACCGCCACAATGCCGGAAAAGGAAACCTGCCGCAATATCTCCAGCTGGTTGCCGGGCAGGATAAAGGTTGGGCGCATTGTGGTAAAGATCAACACAATGGCCACAAATACAAAAACAATAACCAGATCCTTGGTGTGTTTAAACTTAGTCATTTCGTGTCCCCTCCTATAGTGAAGACATTGCCAAAATCTTTTCCTGATCCGCCTGCTGCTTTGGCAGCTCACCGGTAATCTCACCGTGGGCCATTACCAGCACCCGGTCGCTCATACCCAATAGCTCGGGGAGCTCGGAAGAAACCATGATAATGCTTTTCCCCTCTTTCACCAGCTGGTTCATCAGGTCGTAAATTTCCTTTTTCGCTCCTACATCAATTCCCCGGGTCGGCTCATCAAAGATAAAAATGGAGCAGTTTTTCAGCATCCACTTGGCAATAATCACCTTTTGCTGGTTGCCGCCGGAAAGATTTTTTACCTTCTGCTCCAGCGTAGGGGTTTTGATCCGGATAGCCCGAACATACTTCTGCACCAGTTCCCGCTCCTTAACTCGGTTGACAAACCCAAAGCAGGCAATGGAGGGCAGTATAGGCAAGGAGGCGTTAAACTCCACTCCCATCTCCAGCAGCACCCCTTGGGCCTTTCGATCCTCTGGCAAAAGGGATATACCGTTTCGTATGGCATCCAAAGGCGAGCGGATGGTTACCCGTTTTCCTTCTACAAAGATTTCCCCTTCATATTCGTCCGCACCAAACAGCGCCCGGACAAGCTCGGTGCGCCCAGCTCCAACCAGCCCGGTCAGCCCCAGAATCTCCCCTTTTCTCAGCGCAAAGGAAACCCCGCGTATCTTGCTGTTGGTCAGGTTTTTCACCTCCAGCACACATGTTTCCTGTACGCTGTTATTTTCCGGGTATTCCCCAGTCAAGGAGCGGCCCACCATCATTCGGATAAGCTCCTCCTGATTGGTATCTGCCACCGCTTTGGTGCCCACCAGTTCCCCGTCCCGCAAAACAGTCAACCGGTCGGCAATCTCGAAGATTTCCTCCAGCCGATGGGATATGTAGATAACGGTGGTTCCCTGCTCCTTTAACCGTTTTATAAGCTTAAACAGATTTTTCAGCTCGTTTTCGGTTAAGGTTGCGGAAGGCTCATCCATTACAATAATCTTTGCATCATACAATATCGCTTTTGCAATCTCGGTAAGCTGCTGGTAGGCCACACTGAGGTTTGCAATATTCTCCTCCGGGTCAATTTCCACCCCCAAAGAAGCAAAAATCTCTTTGGTGCGATTGTACATTGCCTTTTCATCCGAAAAATACTGCTTATGTAGCTCTCGTCCAAAAAAGATGTTTTTTTCCACACTCATTTTGCTGATGAGGTTAAACTCCTGATAAATTACGCTGATACCCATCTGCAAAGCCTGAAACGGCGTATAGCCGGCATACTCCTTGCTGTCAAAACAAATCGTGCCTTCATCACACTGCACCGAACCGGCCAGAATTTTAATCAGGGTGGATTTGCCCGCGCCATTCTCCCCCAGCAGGGCGTGACCCTCCCCCTTTTTTACCATAAAATCCACACCGTTTAGCGCAACCACACCGGGATACCGCTTGACTATCTTTCGCATCTCCAGCACATTTTCACCCAAGCAACACAGCCCCCTTTTTGGTAACGGCGGCAAATGGTATCCATCTGCCGCCGCAAACTGTCTATTCCCTTACCAATCACCCACCATATGGTGATTTTTGCGCATTTAATACTCGGCTTGGGCCAAGGCGGTATCCACAGGCTTAAAGGCGATGTACTGGGTTTTTTCCGGGGTTTTGCCCTCTACATACTCTTTGATAAGACCATAGGCCTGAATACCGATTTGATCCGGCATAATATCGATGGTGCCCCGGTACATACCGCCTTCTTTGATAATATCCAGCGCCTGGCCGGTGCCATCTGCGCCAATAACGCAGTATTTGCTCTGTTCCTCTGCCTTTACCTTAGCTTTGAGCACCTCGTTGGCACCAATGGCACCGGTATCGTCTGAATCACACATAAAGATTTTGGTATCCGGATTGGCCTGTAATATGGCCTCGGTTGCCTTCATAGCAGATTCCACATCCACCGAATGCTGGTCGTTTACCACCTCACCGGTAGGGAACTCTTTGGTAAAGGCATCCTGCATTCCCTTTCCCCGCTCAATGCCCGGCTTGTAATCGTGCATACGCAGCAGCGCTGCCTGCAGGTTTTCTCCAGGGAAGTTGGCTTGGGCCCATTTTCCTGCCAGGGTGCCAATGGCGTAGCCGTAATCGTATTCATTCACCAAAATATCCACAGTGGAGGACTCTACCGACATAAACAACGAAATATAGGCTATGCCGTTTTGCTGTAGCTTTTTCACCGACGGTTCCAGGGCGTCGCTGTCCCCGGTAACGCAGATAACACCATCCACGTTGGCAGCCAGCATGGCGTCAATCCCCGAGATCTGCTTGTTGGTATCTCCGGCACCGTCGGCAGTGATGATCTCAACGCCATCCTTTGCCGCCATCTCCCGGATAGCCTTTTCCATCTTAATGTAAATCTCCCAGGACTGGCTGAAATGTACGATGCCCACCTTTTTCAGTGTTTTTGCGCCACCTTCGCTGCCGGTGGGGGCTGGGGAACTGCTTGCGGCTGTGCCACCGCAGGCAGAGAGGATAACGGCTAGGATAATCATAAGGGAAACTATGCTTAGTAACCGCTTTTTCATACTATTGTATTCCTTTCCGTTTACAACCTGTTTTTAACTGCAATTGACCTGGTTTTGCTCTGGGTAAACAGTTTTCATTTAATCAGGTTGTTATTTTTAATTATGTATGGCCAGCCGCGCAAAGGTGCCGGCAAGTTGTGGATACAAATCCAGATAAATAGAAAACAACTGCTGGTATCTCTCATGGTTTTGCCTATTGGGGGTCACCACATTGTGGCGAATGCGCACCATCTTCTCCACCGCCTGGTCAAAGCTGGAAAACACACCGGTACCCACCCCGGCTACAATGGCACTGCCAAAGGGGGCGCCTTCGGTTTCTTCCGGCAACGAAATGCTGCACCCTGTCACATCTGCAATAATTTGCAGCCAGAGCCTGCTCTTGGCAATGCCGCCGGTGAGCACAATTTCGTCCAAATTGCCCCCCAAATCCCGAATCAGCTTAATGTTGCTTAGCACACTGTAGGAGGTGCCTTCCAATACTGCCCGGTACAGATCCCCCTTGGTGGTGTTTACCCCCACCCCAATAAAGCAGCCCCGGGCATTGGGGTCGTTGTTGGGGGTGTAATCCCCATCCAGATAGGGCAGATACATCACACCGCCTGCCCCCAGTGGAGACTTTTCCGCCGCCTGATTCATAAGATCATACGGGTCACAGCCGCGAACTTCCCCCTCTGCCGTCTCAGCCTGTGCAAAGGCGTTGCGCATCCATTTATAGCTGATACCAAAGGAGGAAAGAACCGTACACACCACATTCAGCCCTGGTATACAGTGCGGGTATACAATGGTGGTAGGATGACTCACCAACCCACTGGAATTGGCCACTATATTGCCCGCCGAGCCCACCGACAGATAACATTGTCCATCCTTGATAACCCCTGTGGTAATGGCCACCGGAGCAGCGTCGTCCACCCCACCCAGCACCGGGGTGCCGGCTGCAAGCCCAGTTTCCTCTGCTGCTTGCGGGGTAACGGTGCCCACAATATCGGTTGCGTCATACAGTGGGGGGAACATCTCAATAGGCAGTCCTGCCTTTTCCAGAATCTCCGGGTCCCATTGGCGGGTATGGCTGTTGTACTGTCCAAAGAAACCGGCTTCGGTGCGGGTCCAGCCCCAGTTGCCGGTAAGCTTCCAATTGAGCCAGCTCACCTCTGTGGAAAAATACCGGGCTTTGTCCATCACCTCTGGACGGTGCTTGCGAAACCAAGCCTGTTTGGCAATCCCGCTATACATACTCAGGTAGTTGCCGTTGCGGGCCAGGCAATCCTCCCCCACTACCTGAGAAAGCTCCTCCACCATATCCATATGCCTAAGGTCGTTGTAGTGCACCGCTTTGGTCAAAGGCTCTCCATTGGCATCCACCAAAAAGGCCATTACTGTCCATCCACCAAAGCAGATACCCGCTACCTCGTTGGGATCCACCCCTGCCTCAAACCCACGCTTTAGGATACGCTTTGTATACTCCCACCACTGGGCCGGGTCGTATTCCAGCCAATCCGGCTCATCGCTGGACACCGGGAAGATCTCCTCTGTTTGGGTTGTAACGACTGTACATGCCTGTGCGTCCAAAAAAACCGCTTTGATGGTGGTTGTTCCAATATCCACACCAATCAAATACTTTTTCATCGCTGACACCCCTTCTTTTTTTCGCTACCGGCAGGCATCCTCCACCATTTGCCGATAGCTACTGTCGCCTCCACTCAAAGATTAATAATTCGCCATTTTAGCCTTTAAAAAATCACATGCCACTTTGATTTTGGGATGAAACTCCGGGTTATCCCAGCACCACATCTCCGCCACCAGTATTCCACAAAACTGCATTTCATGCAGTGTTTTAAAGCAGGCGTCAAAGTCCACTGTACCTTCCCCAAAAAACACATCCCGTAGCTGTCCGGGCCGGGTATCTTTAATATGTATCGCCACCACATGTCTGCCACCACAAGGCATATCGGTTACCGGGTTGTTGCCCTGTGCAGTAATGTTGCCAATGTCCGACACCGCCTGTAAATATGGGGAGTTAAATGCCTGGACATATTCCATAATCTTTTTGGTGCTGTCCATAAACACACTGTCCATTGTTTCAAAGGCGATAATCACCCCGCGGATAGACGCATACTCCACCACCCGGGCAACCGAGTCCCGAAAATGCGCCCCACTCAGCACATCTCCCGGATTTTCCGCATTGTCGTAGGCAGCAATGTGAATCAGGCGAATTCCTACCGCAAAGGCACAGTCAATGGCATTTTTTAGATACTCTACCCCCTTGGCGCGAATCTCTGGATCTAAGCTGCCCAATGGGAAATACCGGTTTACTGTAAAGGCCATGGTGTACATAGGCACCCCGGTACTGTCGATTGCTCTGCGTATCTTGACAACCTCTTCTTTATCGAACAGCACCTTCATCCGCTCTTTGGTGTAATCCACCGTCAGCTCCAAAAAATCATACCCGGCATCTGCTACAAGCTGTAGCTTATCTTCCCAGCTCTGCTGAAAGCAGATGGACTTTTCGTAGATACCCAGGGGCATTTCCCGCAGCTTCACAGCACATCACACTCCTCCAGCAGCCTGCGCACCCTTTGCAGAAACCGAGAAGCCGGTGCACCGTCTATCACCCTGTGGTCGTAGGTAATGCCAATCTTCATGATTTTTCTGGGATGCAGCTGTGTCTCATCTCCATTAAGATACCTGGGCAGAGTTTGCACCGCACCCACACCCAAAATAGCCGTTTGGGGATAATTGATAATAGGTGTAAAGCTTTCCACCCCCAGCATCCCCACATTGGTGACAGTAAAGGTACCACCGCTCATCTGTTGGGCGCTTAGTGTACCCTCTGCCGCCGCTTGCCCCAGCTCTCGGACAGCCTGGGCTATCTGACCACAGCTAAGGCCATCTGCTCCCCGAATCACCGGCACCACCAAACCTTCGGGAATATCCACCGCACAGCCAATGTTGACAGTATCCGCCAGCAGAATCTCTTCCTTTTGTTCATCCAGTCTGCTGTTAACAATCTTGTGCTCTTTCAGCGCTATAGCACAAGCTTTTATCACCGCCGCAGTCACCGATATTTTCTCACCCGTACTTTTTAGCTGGGCTAGCTTTGCCATCAACTCGGTGAGATCCACCTCCATAAAGTTGGTGAGTCGGGCGGTTTTCTGGCAGCTTTCGGCCATGTTGCGCATAATGGCTTTGCGCATACCGCTAAGCTTTACCCGCTCCCCTGTGATGCTGTGTTGCAAAAATACATCAATATCCTGCTCGGTTATTTTCTTATCCCCGCAAAAGGCCGCCAATTGGGCCAAATCCACATTCTTTTGTTTTGCATACTTCCGCACCTTGGGCAGCATCTTCAGGTTTGCCACTTCCCCGCTATCGCTGCTTTGTGGCACCGGTTTTTCCGGCTGGGGCTGTGCTTCTACCTGTTTTACAGCAGGTGCGCTATTTTGCTGCTCCACACTGTCAATCAGGCCCTGAACATCCTCGCCGGGCTGTGCCACCAGGGCAATGGGGGTACCCACCGTGTATTTTTCCATCTCTGCGCCCCAAAGCTTCACCAACACCCCCTGGGCGGGAGACTCCATATCCACCGTTTCTTTTTCGTTCTCAATGGAGCAGATAGGCTCTTCCAGCTCTACCGTATCCCCTGGCTGTTTATACCATTTGGCCAGGGTTCCCTCCTCCATGGTCAGGTTCATCTTGGGCATTACAATGATTTCAGCCATGTAATGGTCTCCTTTTTCCTCATATCACCATATACCAGTTAGATTCTCTGTCAGTGCATCCAGCCGCTACTTGATGGCACCCCTAAGCCCTATCTAGGCACAGGCTGTGGGCTTCCCCTTTGGCCTGGCAGGCCCGGCTTGTTATACCCTTATTCCATAATCCGGCGGGCAGCTTCTACAATTTCCTTTTTATCAATTGCAATACCTTCGATCAATACCGCATTGGAGGGGTTGGGCACATCCTTACAAGCTATACGCACCACCGGCGCACTGAGATCCTCGATACATTCCTCAGCTAAGAAAGCAGCAATTTCGGCACCAACACCGGCAGTTTTATAGCCCTCGTAGGCCACAATTGCCCGGGAGGTTTTGGCCACAGAAGCCCGGATGGTTTCCTTGTCGTAGGGCAGAATGGTGCGCAGGTCAATAACCTCCAGCTCAATGCCCTCTTTTTCCAGCTCCTTGGCTGCCCACAAAGCATCCCCTACCGTTACGCCGTAGGTAATCACTGTAATATCTTTGCCAGGACGCTTGATGTCCGCCTTACCAATTTCCACCACATAGTCTTCCTCCGGCACTTCACAGGAGGTGGTATACAGCGGTGAATACTCCAGATAAATAACCGGGTTGGGATCCCGAATAGCTGCTTTCATCAGCCCCTTTGCGTCGTAGGCGTTGGAGGGGGAAACCACCTTAATACCCGGCGAGTTCATCAGCATAGCATCCAGGTTGCCACAGTGATGTGGTCCGGAGACAATCCGCATCCAGTTACAGGTGCGGATAACCATAGGCACATTGATCTTACCGCCGCTGACATAATAAAGGGTTCCTGCCTGGTTGCGCACCTCATCCGCCACCAAGGTCATCAGGTTGCCAAAGAAGATCTCTACAATGGGCTTCATGCCGTATACAGCAGCCCCCACTGCAATGCCACCCAGTGCAGCCTCGGACAAGGGGGTATCCACCACTCTATCCTTGCCAAATTCCTCTTCCATCCCTTTGGTTACTGCAAAAGCACCCCCTTGGCCGCCGGCGATGGCTTCTCCCAGCAGCACCACATCTTTGTCGGCATACATCTCTTCCCGCATGGCATCCCGTATAGCATCCACGAATTTTACTGTTTGCATCCTTCTATCCTCCCTACCCTACTATAGACGGACAATATACTTGGTCGATACCGTCGAACTTATCCGGTAAAGGACTGTTCTGTGCAAAGTCCAGCGCCTGCTGAAGTCTCTGTGCAGAAGCCGCCCTAATTTCCTCCAGCATTTCCTGGGTGGCGGTGCGCTCTTCCAGCAGAACCTTTTCAAACCGCTGGATGGGATCCATTTCCGGTGTTTTGAACTTCTCTACATTCTCCGGCAGATCCCGCACATTGCTCACACTATCGGTCCATTTATGGGTGATGCACTCCATCAGTGCCGGACCACTTCCGCTGCGAATCTCCTTGGCCAGCTCCGATGCTGCCTCATAAATAGCGTTGGGGTCGTCACCGTCCACTGTAATTCCCTTAATACCGTAGCCCACAGCACGATCGGCCACACGCTCCACCGATAAAATTTCCTTGGCGGTATTCCACATCTGCTTATTGTTAAACTCCACCACAAACAGCACCGGCATCTTTAGTACCGCCGCCATATTTAAACTTTCGTGGAACGGCCCACGGTTGGTGGAACCCTCGCCCCCAAAGCAGGCAGCCATAACCCCTTTGTTTTTGGCTGCAAATCCCGCCCCTGCTGCAATGCCCCATTGGGCGGCCACAATGGCGTTGCCGGTGATGGCATTTTTGCTGATATCCATCAGGTGAATCTGGCCACCTCTGCCTTTGGTGATACCGTCTGCCTTGCCGTACAGCTCCGCCCACATGGCGTCAAAGTCGCAGCCCCTGGCGATGTAATGTCCGCCCCCCCGGTGGCCGGTGATGAGGAAATCCTCCTCCCTCAAAATCTCCGAGAAGGTTGCGGCAATGGCCTCCTGTCCCAGACAGGGCAACATATGCCCCACAATAGCGCCCTTTTTAAACAGCTCCACCATCTTGAGCTCAGATGCACGAATCAGGGTCATCTTCCGGTAGATGGAAAGCTTCTGTTCCTTGGTCAGTTGCATGGTAATCCTCCTAGCACTCTATAATTCAGGTTCCTACACCTTTTTGTGTACCTATCGGTTATTTCTGTCCCACTGCCGACTTGCAAAAGTCATAGGCTGTTTTGGTCTCTTCCGGTGTGAGTATGTATGGGGTTCCCATCTGCATTGCCACAAAGGCGGTGTGGGCGGTTACCTCAATGGTGATGGTGTTTTCAATCGCCTCTTCCACTGTACGTCCGCAGACAACCGGGCCGTGGTTGCGGATGTTGCAGGCAAAGCCGTCGCCGATGGTTTTAACGATGTCCTCTAAATATTCGGGGGTGTGTGGGCCGGGATGTACCCAGCTGGTGCAGCGCACCGGGCCGCCCACCAGGTTGCCTTGTGTGGTGGTGATTACCGGTATTTCCCGGTTGAGTGCTGCAAAGGCCACCGCGTATTTGGAATGAGAATGCACCACCGCATGTACATCCGGCCGGGCTTTGAGCACCTCCACAAACATATCCGAAGCCACCGAATGCCGTCGTTTGCCGTCCAGCTTTTCCAGCTTGTCGTTAATCACCACCATGTCCTCCCAGGTGAGGTCATGGTATTCCATACCACTGGGTGTGATGACGATGGCACCGCTTTCCGGATCTCTTGCGGCAACGGTTCCTCCTGCCATTACAATCAGGTCATATTCCCGCAGTTTCTTGGCAGCTATTAAAACTCTTTCCCGTAATTCCTTTAACACAACCGGACCTCCTAAGTAAAGTTAATAAAAATATTAAGTGATATTTA
>CAYNCW010000030.1:0-13089 GCA_964395635.1 uncultured Oscillospiraceae bacterium | reverse complement strand
TAGACACACTTCTAGACATCATTCGTGTTTTGGAGGTAACTCCCAACCAGGTGTTGGGCAATTTGATTCCGCAAAAACAGGCGTCGGTCACCACCCAAATCTATCAAATGATTTCCGGTATGGATACCGCCCAAAAGCAGTATGTATTAAAGATGGTGGGCAATTTTGCCGCCTATTTGCAGAGTAGTGGTGCAACTTTGTAATAAAAGCGATATTTATGCCAATAACACGCATACTATCCATGCAGACGATTTTTAAAGGCTGCTGGCCCAGTATCCGCCAGATACTGTATTGGCAGCGTTTACAAATATACAGCACATCAATTTAATGTTTTTAGGGAGGAGCGTAAATGGTAGAAATCGTAACGCAGATTAAAACAGCGGAATCCCAGGCGGAAGATATTCGCCGCGCAGCACGCAACCAGGCAAAGCAGCTATCCGATGAAACAATAGCAAATGCCAAAACTGCTGCAGAGGCGGAAGGTCAAAAAGCCATAGGTCAAGCCGCAAATATTGTGACGAATGCCGAAAAAGAAGCAGCTGATCTTGTTGCTGCATCCCTTGCGCAATCCAAGGAGGCGTGTGATCAACTCTTAGCCGGTGCCACATCCAAGATGGATAAGGCTGCTACATTTATAGTAGAAAGGATTGTGCAGGGCTTATGATTCTGAAGATGGAGAAAATTTCCGTCTTTGGTCTCTTGAGCGACAAGGACGCGGTTGTCAGTGAACTGATGCGGGAAAGATGCATTCAGATGAAATCGCCTGAAACAATAGACGATTACCAGCAGCTGGAGGAACTTACCGATAGCTGTTCACCGGATGTTTACCAAGCGGAAGTTCAGCTGAGCCGGTATGCTGCGGCGCTCTCAAGTATAGCCTTTTACACAACCAAAGCCGGTTTATTCAGCAGGCGCCCCAGGGTTTTGTACGACAACCTGGCGGACAGCTCCCTGTTGGAAAGAGCCGAACAGTTGTGTGGGGAAATCGAGGGCATTACCGGCGAAATCTCCGACCTGCGCGGAGCCAAGAGCAAAGACAGTTTCCTCAAAACATCCCTAGAGCCGTGGCTTAACTGCGACATGCCTTTGCAAGAACATGCAACGGCTCAAACCAGAATTACCTATTACCTGATCCCAGCCAAAACCAATATGGAGGAGCTGGCGGAAAGACGGTCCCAAACAGCACCCTATTCCCATATCGAGGTTATCAGCGAGGACAGGGAACAAAAGTATCTATTCATTATCTGTCATAACAGCCAGGATGCACAGCTCTGGGAAATCCTTAAAGAATACGGTGCATCCCGCATGAACTTTCCTGATCTTGTGGGTACGGCGCAAGAGAATATCAGCCGTATCGACAAGCAAATAGCAGCGCTAGACGAGGCCATTGAAAACAATGAGAAGCGCCTGAAAGAACTGGGTGCAGATTTGTTTGCCCTCAAGTACGCCTACGATGCTTTGTCGGTGAAAATTCAGCAGCAGAAATCGGTGGAGAATTTCCGTACAACCCAAAAAACCTTCTGTTTTACCGCATGGGTTCCGGAATCCGCCAAGGCACAAGCACTGGATATTCTGGACAAGTACAGTTGTCACTACCAGATCAACCAGTGTGAAGAGGGGGAAGAAGCCCCTATACTGCTGAAAAACAGCAGCTTGGTATCTCCATACGAAGCAATTACCGAGATGTACTCGCTGCCCAGCTATTGGTGCATGGATCCCAACTTTTTTGTATCCATCTTCTACTTCTTGTTTTTTGGCATGATGCTTTCAGATGCAGGCTTTGGTCTGATTCTTCTGTTGGGCGGGCTGTTTATGGATAAAAAGATGGATCTTACACCATCCGCAAGAAAGCTGGTGCGGGTAATTACCATGGGTGGTTTGTCTGCACTGATTTGGGGCGCTATTTTCGGCAGCTGGTTTGGCGACCTTATCCCTGTGGTAGGTAGAGTATTCTTCAATACTGAAATTACTGTTCCTCAGCTCATCGATCCCCTCAAACAGGCAGTATTGGTAATGGGTCTTTCCATGGCCTTGGGTCTTGTACACATCTTTGTGGGCATGGGCCTTAAAGGTTATCTGCTGGTGAAGCGGGGACGTCCCTGGGACGCATTGTTTGACGTTGGCTTTTGGTTGCTTACACTCATAGGGCTTGTAACCATCCTGTGCGCAGCCATCTTCTTTTCCACCGAAAGCATTGTGTTCAAAATTGGCGCAGGAATGGCCATAGCCGGTGCAGCAGGACTGGTGCTTACCCAAGGCCGGGATAAAAAGAATCCCTTTATGAAGGTGGCCGGCGGCGTAATGAGCTTGTACGACGTGACAGGGTATCTGTCCGACGTACTCAGTTATTCTCGTATACTTGCCCTGGGGCTTGCCACAGGCGTTATTGCCCAGGTGGTAAACATCATGGGTACTCTGGGCGGCGGCGGAATTTTGGGTCTTATCGTGTTTATTCCCGTATTTTTGTTCGGTACGGCACTGAACCTGGGTATCAACACATTGGGTTCCTATGTTCACACCGCCAGACTTCAGTATGTGGAGTTCTTCGGCAAGTTTTATGAAGCAGGAGGCAAACCCTTTATGCCCCTTGCTGCTCAGACCAAATATATTGTAGTTACAAATGAGGAGGAAATGTAGTCATGTCTGAAACTTTGTTTGGTTTATCCGGAAATTTCTTTGCGTATCTTGGTGCTGCTTTGGCTGTTATTCTGGCGGGTATTGGTTCCGCAAAGGGCGTTGGTCTTGCAGGTGAGGCTGCATCCGGCGTTGTTACTGAAGACCCGGACAAATTCGGTTCCACTTTGATTCTTCAGCTCCTTCCCGGTACACAGGGTATCTACGGATTCCTTATCGGCTTCTTGGTAATGGTATTTGCAAACATGATGCCCGGCGGCAGTGTTGCTATGGATCTGGACACCGGCCTAAAGGTATTTGGCGCTTGTTTGCCTGTTGCATTTGTTGGCCTGTATTCCGGTATTTTCCAGGGACGTGTTTCTGCAGCCGGCATGAACATTGTTGCAAAGCGCCCCGACCAAATGTCCAAAGGTATGATCCAAGCCGCAATGGTTGAAACCTACGCTATCTTTGCTTTCCTGATTTCTCTGCTGATGGTTCTTGGAATTCTTATGTAGTTAGGGTGTGAATAATTTGAACGGTGTTGCGAATATAACCGAAAAGATACTCAGCGAAGCCCGCACCTGGGCTGATGCCCAAGTAGCCGATAGCAAAGCACAGGCTGCCGCCACCGCCGAGGAAATAGCCCAGACTGCAGCAACCCAAGCCAAAAACACTTTGGAAAACGCGCAGGCAAAAGCCCAGCAGATCACCGAGCGGGCCAAAAGCCAAGGGGAAATGGACAGACGCAAAATGATTCTGTCCACCAAGCAGCAGGCGGTGAGCGATGCGTTTGATGCCGCACTCCAAAAAATGGCCGGTCTTCCCGAAGAAGAGCGGGTGCTCATGATGGTTCGCCTGGCTGTGAAATACCAAACCACCGATGCTGAGCTTATCTTTAATCAGAAAGATCAGGCAGTGGTGGGACCATTGGTGGTGGCCACGGTAAATGCTATCTACACCCGTCAAGCAATTAAAGAAACCTTTACCGGGAACATTCTGGAGCAGTTGAAAAAGCTTGTCTCCCAGCAACCGGTAAAGCACAAAGTCACTATGTCCACAATGGTGGGCAACTTTGCTGGCGGTTTCATCCTTAAAGAGGGGGACATCGAAAACAACTGTACCTTCGAGGTGCTTGTCAACGCTGTCCACGACGACCTGGAAGGGGATGTAACCTCCATCCTCTTCCCACAATAAGGCGGAGGTGGCGTATTTGATCAAATTGAAGGATACTGATTTTCTTCATGCCTCTGCCCGCGTAAAATCGCTGGAAAAAAGGTTGCTTACCGGGCGTCAGCTTGTTCAGATGGTGGATGCCCATACCAACGAAGAGGCCTACAAAATCGTCAACGATGCTGGAATCGGGGTGGGCACCGATGTGTCTATCTACGAAGATGCACTGAAGGAAAGTCTATTGGATACCTATCATCTGATGGGAGAGCTTTCCGGAGGCCGGGATATCTTTGATATCTTCCGGTACGAGTACGACGGACTCAACCTGAAAACCCTTATTAAAGCCCAAGCTTTAAACAAGGATGCAAGCGATATGCTCACCCGGCTTGGTACCGTGTCCCCAGATGCCCTTAAGGAGATGTTTCGGGTAAAGAAGCTGGAAAAACTGCACCCGGCACTTGCTGAAGGCGCTATGGAGGCACTGGATACTCTGGCAAGAACCGCAGACCCCCAAGCAGTGGATATTCTGATGGACAAAGCGGTACTGGCAGCCATGAAAGAAAAATCTATGGAGTACGACAGCCGTTTTATCCAGAAGTTGGTTCGTGCTAAAATCGATATCTCCAACATTCGCAGCCTTGTGCGGGTTAAGCGGATGGACCAAAGCCTGGAGTTCTTCAAAAGGGTTTTGGCTCAGGGGGGCAGCATGAGTGAAGCTGGATTCGTGGAAGCCTATCTCAAGGGAATGGACCAAATCATTGCCTTTATAGAAGCGTCCAACTACGGCGCAGCCTTGGAGCCTGCAATGGCTTCTCTGCGTGCTGGAGAATCCCTCAGCCTGTTTGAAAAGCTGTGCGATAACTACATGGTGCGTTTGATGGATGAAGCCAGGTCGATTCCCTTTGGCATCGAACCCCTTATTGTGTATCTTGGCGCCAAAGAAAATGAGGTAAAGGCTGCTCGTATTGTGCTGGCCTCCCGGTTGGCCGGTGTGTCGGCCGAACTTATTAAAGAAAGGTTGCGGGAGAACTATGCGTAGCAAAATAGCGGTTATTGGCGAAAAAGCCAGCGTTATGGGCTTTCGCTCGGTTGGATTCCAGGTGTTTGAATGCGATACCGCCGAAGCCATCGAATCCACAGTTGCCCGCCTGGTGAAGGAACAATATGGCGTGGTGTTTCTCACCGAACAGGCTCTGGCCCGAACCCCTCACCTTTTGGATAAGTACAAGGATGAACGAATTCCTGCCATTATTCCCATACCCGGACGAGAAGGTACCCTGGGAATCGGTATGGCCAATCTGCGCAAAAGTGTGGAACGGGCAGTTGGCGCGGATATTCTGTTTAACAACAATTAACAGCGATAGAGTGATTTGTGGATAATTATTTAGGAAGAAGTAGGTGAATATATTTGAGCCAAGGTACTATAGTCAAGGTTGCAGGGCCTCTGGTTGTTGCCAAAGGCATGCGTGACTCCAACATGTTCGACCTGGTTCATGTGGGAAAGGACCGGCTAATCGGCGAGATTATCGAAATGCGTGGCGACCGTGCCTCCATTCAGGTATACGAAGAAACCTCCGGCTTGGGTCCTGGTGCAGAGGTTATATCCTCCGGCGTGCCCCTTTCGGTGGAGTTGGGACCCGGCATCCTCACCATGATCTTCGACGGTATTCAAAGACCTCTGGAGGTTATCCGGGGACTTGTGGGCAGCAATATCACCAAGGGTATCTCGGTGACTTCGCTGGATCACAACAAAAAGTGGAACTTTGTACCCACCGCTAAGGTAGGGGATAAGGTGGCTCCCGGTGACATAGTGGGTACTGTTCAGGAGACCTCTATCATCACACACCGGATTATGATTCCGGTTGGTGTGGAAGGAGAGATCATCTCCATTGAATCCGGCCAGTTCACCATTGTTGAGCCTGTGGTTAAGGTGAAAAAGGCAGACGGCACTGTAGCCGATGTGGTTATGCTGCAGCGCTGGCCGGTTCGTCGCCAACGCCCCTATAAAGAAAAGCTGCCTCCCAACACCCCCATGGTTACTGGGCAACGGGTTATCGACACCCTGTTCCCTCTGTCCCGGGGTGGTACAGCAGCAGTTCCCGGCCCCTTCGGAAGCGGTAAGACGGTGGTTCAGCACCAGCTGGCCAAATGGGCGGATGTAGACATCGTTGTATACATTGGCTGCGGCGAGCGCGGTAATGAAATGACCGACGTTCTCATGGAGTTCCCGGAGCTGAAAGACCCCAAAACCGGCCAATCCATCATGGAACGTACCGTGCTGATTGCCAACACCTCCGACATGCCGGTTGCGGCCCGTGAGGCCTGCATCTACACCGGTATCACCATCGCCGAATATTTCCGGGATATGGGATACAACGTTGCCATCATGGCAGACTCCACCTCCCGTTGGGCCGAGGCACTCCGCGAAATGTCCGGTCGTCTGGAAGAAATGCCCGGTGAAGAAGGTTACCCGGCATACCTCACCAGCCGTCTGGCACAGTTCTACGAGCGTGCAGGCAAGGTGAAAACCTTGGGCTCCGGGGATGTGGAAGGCTCTATCACCGCTATCGGTGCGGTTTCTCCCGCCGGTGGTGATATGTCCGACCCGGTTGTTCAGGCAACCTTGCGTATTGTTAAGGTGTATTGGGAGTTGGATTCCGCATTGGCTTACAAACGCCACTTCCCAGCCATCAACTGGCTGAGCTCCTATTCTTTGTATTTGGATCAGATTAAAAAGTTTATGGACAATGAAGTGCTGGATACCTGGGGCAATCTCCATGCAGAAACCATGAAGATTTTACAGGAAGAGGCAGAGCTTCAGGAAATTGTACAGCTGGTTGGTTACGATTCCCTGAGCCCCAACGACCGTCTCACACTGGAAGCCGCCAGATCCATCCGTGAGGACTATCTCCAGCAAAACGGCTTCGACGAAGTGGATACCTATACCTCTTTGCAAAAACAGGTGGGTATGCTGCAGATGGTTATCAACTTCTATCACAAAGCCAAAGCAGCTTTGGATAAAGGCGCGGATATCAACAACATCTTCGCTATGGAAGTACGGGAAAAGATTGCCCGTGCAAAATATGCAAGAGAAGAAAGCGCAATGCAATATCTTGCCGATACCGCTGCCGAGCTGGATGAAGAGCTTGCCCAAGTTTTATCAAAGGAGGCTGCCGACGTATGATAAAAGAATATCGCACAATACAAGAAGTTGCCGGTCCTTTGATGCTGGTTACCAATGTGGAGGGCGTCACCTACAACGAGCTGGGTGAAATTGAACTTCCCAGCGGGGAAATTCGCCGCTGCAAGGTTCTGGAGGTAAACGGCGACACCGCCATGGTGCAGCTTTTTGAATCCAGTGCAGGTATTAACCTGGAACACTCCAAGGTGCGCTTTTTGGGTAAAAGCCAGGAGCTGCCGGTAAGTGAGGATATGCTGGGGCGTATCTTCTCCGGCATGGGTGTGCCTATTGACGGTGGCCCCAACATCATTCCGGACAAACGCATGGATATTAACGGCTTGCCTATGAACCCGGCAGCCCGTGACTATCCCGATGAATTTATCCAAACCGGTGTTTCGGCTATCGACGGCCTGAACACATTGGTTCGCGGACAGAAGCTGCCGATTTTCTCCGGTTCCGGTTTGCCTCATGCCAAGCTGGCGGCTCAGATCGCCCGCCAGGCAAAGGTGCTGGGTAACGATGCCAAGTTTGCAGTGGTATTTGCCGCTATCGGTATTACCTTCGAGGAATCCAACTTCTTTATTCAGGACTTTAAAGAGACCGGCGCTATCGACCGAACCGTTCTGTTTATCAACCTGGCAAACGACCCGGCTATCGAACGTATTTCCACCCCCCGTATGGCGCTGACCGCAGCAGAGTATCTGGCCTTTGAAAAGGGCATGCATGTGCTTGTTATCCTCACCGATATCACCAACTATGCAGAGGCTCTGCGCGAAGTATCCGCCGCACGTAAGGAAGTACCCGGACGCCGTGGCTATCCCGGATACCTCTACACCGACCTTGCCACCCTTTATGAGCGGGCAGGTCGCCGCAGAGATTCTGATGGCTCTATCACCATGATCCCAATCCTCACAATGCCTGAGGATGACAAAACCCACCCAATCCCCGACCTTACCGGCTATATCACCGAGGGTCAGATCATTCTGTCCCGTGACCTGTACCGTAAGGATATTTCACCTCCCATCGATGTTCTGCCCTCCCTGTCCCGTTTGAAGGACAAAGGTATCGGTGTAGGCAAAACCCGTGAAGACCATGCCAACACCATGAACCAGCTGTTTGCCGCCTATGCCCGAGGCAAAGACGCAAAAGAGCTCATGACCATCTTGGGTGAAGCTGCTCTTTCTGAGACTGACCTGCTCTATGCAAAATTCTCGGATGAGTTTGAAAAGGAATATGTTTCTCAGGGGTATAGCGCCAATCGGGATATTGAGGCAACTCTGAACATCGGCTGGAAGCTGCTGTCCATTCTGCCCAGAACCGAGCTCAAGCGTATTAAGACAGAGTATATCGATAAATATATGCCGGGCCAAGAATAGGGAGGGGTTAGGATGGCATTAATCCGTGTAAACCCCACCCGCATGGAATTGTCTCGTCTGAAAAAGAAGCTGCGTACCTCCATGAAGGGACACAAGCTTCTCAAAGACAAACGGGATGATTTGATGAAAAAATTCCTTGCCCTGGTGCGGGAAAACAAAGAGCTCCGAGATGCAGTGGAAGAGAAGATCAAAGGTGTATACGAAGGCTTTGTTATCGCGGGAGCGGTGATGAGCCCAGAAGCACTGGACGAAGCTATGATGATGCCCAAACAGTCGGTTGAGCTGGATGTGGGCAGCGAAAATATCATGAGTGTGAATGTGCCTGTGTTTACCTTCCACACATCGGGAAGCGACAGCGATATTTATTCCTACGGATTTGTGGGTACCTCCGGAGAGCTGGACAATTCTGTCAAGGCACTGAGCGATGTATTGCCCTATATGCTTAAGCTGGCCCAGATGGAAAAAAGCGCCCAGCTGCTGGCAGAAGAGATCGAAAAAACCCGCCGTACTGTTAACGCCCTTGAGTATGTGCGTATCCCCAACCTCCAGCAGACCATTAAGTTTATCAAAATGAAGCTGGAAGAAAATGAGCGTGGCAACACCACCCGACTCATGAAGATTAAGGATATGATGGTTGCACAAGCCCTAGAAGAGGCAAGGCGCAGAGACGAAATGGCTGCGGGTTAAATCGCACAACAAAAGCCCCTTGATGCAGTGAAATAACTGCTTCAAGGGGCTTTTGTTGTGGAAACAGTACAATTGACTTAGAACTCTTAGCTCTCTGAGGGAGGGGTATCAGCAGCTGGGTGAGATGGATTGGTAAAGCGCTGCAAAAAGGGAATACTGCCATCCTTGTGCAGTGCCATGGTGATCTGCGCCAGAATGGGCATACCGATCATACCAAGTACACCAAACAACTGGAATCCCAGATACATGGCACTAAGGGAAATAATGGGGTTGAGCCCCAGCTTATCGCTGATGATTTTGGGTTCAATGATATTGCGCACCACTGCCACAATGGCATACACAATTCCAAGCCCCAATGCAAAGGGATAGTTGCCCTGGATAAGCTCCAGCAGCGCCCAGGGAATCATTACAGTGCCAGTGCCCAGCAAAGGCAGAGCATCAAAGAGCGAAATAATCAGTGCAATAGTGAAAAAATTCTTATACCCAATGACAAACAAACCGATTGACAATTCGGTAGCGGTTATCAGCATGAGTGTGATGGCAGCCCGCAGATACCGCAGTATGGTATCCAGCACAGCTCTTTTGAGTTTTACAGTCATCTCCACGGCCTTTTTTGGCAAGGCACGGCGCAGTACAGCCAGGACAGCATCATACTGAAAGCTGATAAAAAAGGAGAGCATTATGGTAAAGAGAAATCCGATTAAAAAAGAAGGGATTTTGCCAGTAAAGTTGGAAATGGCGGCGATGCCTTTTTGGGATATGCTAAACAGCAGGCTCTGCACCGACTTGATAAATTCCAGCTGGAACCCACGAATTTCCGCCTGCCATTCTGTAGGTAAATCTTGGAAGAAACTGGAGATAGACTGGTTAATCCGCACAATAGCAGGGTATAAGGTTTCTTCATAATAGCTGGGCAGCATGACCACGAGACTTTTTATCCCCAATACCGCAAGCCAAATAAGCCCAAAAAGCAGGGAAAACACCAGTACGTATACCAGCACCATAATGATTAAGGAAATAATGGGGCGCTCAATTTTCAGTGCTTTTTTAATCCGGCGTATAACTGGATGCACCATGCTGACAATTAAAAACGCTACTAGAAAGGGCATTATCCAGCCGGCAACATATTTTAGTGCTAGATAAATAAGCAGCCCAAACAAAGCAAAATAAAGGGTGTTAATGATAAACTGATATCGGCGGTTGAGTTCTTGGGTCATAATGATATCCTTTCTCTTTAGCAAAGGGGTGTATCCATTACTATTCCTTATTTTTGGTAAAATAGCAGTGGCCCGGTGTGGCATCTAGTGTTTGTTAGAAGGCAACTGGCACCCATAGCCCTGCTTGACAGAATATCCTCCAATCCGGTATTATGAAAAGAAAACAAATTGGCAGGTTATTGGAGGGGTAGAATGACAATATTTACTAAGAAGCTGTATTTGCCATATGGCCTCATCGTGGGCCTTTATGGTGTATTTTTATTGTTTGCATTTCTGTTGGACACTCCAGCAGAAATTGCTGGGGGATTGTGGCGGATTATTACATCCCGCAGCATCCTGATCACAGACTACATCGCCTTGGGGGGGATTGGCGCAACCCTGGTGAATTCGGTGATTGTAGGTGGGTTTGCCATCTTTTTATTGGTGCGCAGCAAGATTAGCCCCAATGGCGCTATTATCATGGCAATCCTCATGTCCACCGGATTTGCTTTTTTTGGCAAGAATGTCTTTAACATGTTCCCCATCACCTTTGGTGTATGGTTATTTGCCAAAATACAAAAAGAGCCATTTATGAACTACTCTTTGGTGGCGCTGCTTAGTGCAACCTTGTCGCCGGTGGTTAGCGAACTGAGCTTTATGAATGCGTTTCCGTTCCCTATAGGAATTTTGGTGGGAGTGGGGATGGGTATACTCATTGGTATGATTTTTCCACCCATTTCTGCGGCAACCGTTAATGTTCACGGGGGATTTTGTCTCTACAACATGGGCTTTTCTGGGGGGCTGATTGCCACCTTTGTTGTGAGTATTATGAAAAGCCTTGGTGTTGTTATTCAAACCGAAACCATATGGAATACCCAAAACAACTTGATATTGGCAATCTTTTTATATATAATAGCATTGTTTTTCATTCTCTGTGGAGTTCTATTGGGTGACTGCAGCAAGATGATGACCGATATGAAAAAGATTATTCGGCATCCTGGCCGATTGGTTACCGATTACTATATGTTGTACGGCAGCTCGGCATATGTCAATATGGGGTTGCTGTGTGCCTTGGGCACAACCATACTCTTGATATTGGGGGGGAATTTAAATGGGCCAACCATTGGGGGAATCTTAACCTTAACCGGATTTGGTTGTTTTGGAAAACATTTCAAAAATGTAACCCCTGTAATTATTGGCGCTGTACTCAGTACATACTTTAATTATTGGGATCCTACCTCCCCCACAAACACTCTGGCAATACTTTTTTCTACAGGGCTTGCGCCAATTGCAGGACAATTCGGTTGGGTATGGGGTCTTGTAGCAGGATTTCTCCACGTAAACATAGCATCATTTGTTGGTCAGCTGAACAGTGGACTCAACCTATACAACAACGGATTTGCCGCTGGTATTGTTGCAATGTTTTTGGTTCCGCTGATTATGGCTTTCAGAAAGGACTCTGAGGATGAAGTTTAAGTTCGAAAAAAACATGCGCATTATTGCAGATCTAATTGCCTATTGCCACAAGCTGGGAGCTGTGGATTACCATGTGGATATGTCCTTAGGTAAGGAAGTTTCGGTTTACCAAATTAGCTGCCCCATCGCCACCATCTCTCTGGAAAAGCTGGAAGAGCTTTGCGAAAATTTAAATGCCCCCCGCCAGCATGAAATCGAGCAAAATTATTGGGGGCTCAGCGGGGATATGGATACCGGCCAAACCGAGCTTGAGCTGGTGGGTATGATGGTGGATGAAGCCAATATAACCTATGAAAACGGTACCCTGAGTATTGTTGTACGGCGCATTGAATAACCCCTAGCCAGGATATACACCCTTCAAACAAACCCTGCAAAAGACAGAGGGGTTGTTTGAAGGGTTTTGCTTTAAAAGCTACCAACAATACTCTCGGTGACAAACTGCGCAAACAAAGGAAAAAAATACAGATTTTTTGCGTTACCCGTTGGTGCCATAAACACCGCTGGAAAGATACCGCTCGCCTGTATCCGGCAGAATCACAACTATGGTTTTGCCTGCGTTTTCACTGCGCTTGGCCAATCGAATAGCTGCATCCACTGCCGCACCGGAAGATATGCCCACCAACAGCCCTTCCACCTCCCCCAACTCTGCAGTACGGGCCATAGCATCCTCGCTGGATACAGTCAGTATCTCATCCAGCAGCGATACATCCAAATTGGAAGGAATAAATCCTGCGCCAATTCCCTGAATGCGGTGAGATCCCGCTTTTCCACCGGACACAACCGCAGAGGTAGAAGGCTCTACCCCCACCACCCGGATATGGGGGTTGCATTCCTTCAGCCTGGCGCCGGTACCGGTTACTGTTCCGCCGGTGCCAAAGGTGCTCACCAAAATATCCACCGTACCGTCGGTGTCCCGCCAAATTTCTTCCGCTGTTGTTTCGCGGTGTATCTGGGGATTGGCGGGGTTTTCAAACTGCATTGGCACAAAGGAATTGGAAATTTGTTTATGTAATTCTTGAGCTGCATTTATGGCACCGCTCATTCCGGTAGCACCGGGTGTCAAATGAAGCTCTGCCCCTAAAGCAGCCAATAGGGTTCTGCGCTCTATGCTCATGGTTTCCGGCATAGTCAAAATTAGGCGATAGCCCCGGGTAGCACAAACAAACGCCAGTCCCACCCCGGTATTGCCGCTGGTGGGCTCAATGATCACTGTGTCCGGACTGATTTTCCCCTGTTTTTCACCCTCCAAAATCATGGCATAGGCGGCTCTGTCCTTAACTGATCCCAGCGGATTAAAATATTCCAGCTTTGCAACAACCTTAGCCTGTAACGAATGCTTTTTTTCCATACCGGTTAATTCTAGAAGCGGCGTATTGCCAATGAGTTG
>CAYNCW010000029.1:0-13540 GCA_964395635.1 uncultured Oscillospiraceae bacterium | reverse complement strand
TTAATTTCCCAAAACCAGCAGGAAAGGTGGGGGGACAGTGCTCATTGGTGAATACGCGCATAGCTTAGATCCCAAGGGCCGTGTCAACTTCCCTGCCAAACTGCGAGATGGTTTGGGGGCCAAATTCATCCTGACCAAAGGGCTGGATGGCTGCCTGTTTGCCTATTCGGAGGAGGAGTGGAAGGTGCTGGAGGACAAAATCCGGGCACTGCCCATGTCCAAAGCCAGAAACCTTCAACGCTTTTTGTTTGCAGGAGCAGTGGATGTTGTGCCGGATAAACAGGGACGTGTACTGATTCCAGCAAATTTACGGGAATACGCCGGATTGGATAAAGAGGTTATGATTATTGGAGCTTCGGTGAGAGCCGAAATATGGGACAAGCAGCGTTGGGATGACAGCTGTAATGAATTGACGCCGGAAATGGTTGCACAGGCCATGGACGAGCTGGGCTTTTGAGTATGGAGCAGGGAAAAGAATTTCGCCATATCTCGGTGCTGCTGGAAGAGTGCATCCAAGGGCTTGCCATAAAACCGGATGGTATTTATGTTGACGGCACCGCCGGTGGCGGCGGTCACTCAGTAGAGATTGCAAAGAGCCTTACCACCGGGCGGCTTATTGCTATAGACAAAGACCAGGCGGCTATCCAGGCAGCAGGAGAGCGGCTGGCACCCTATCCCACGGCCCAGGTGGTGCGGGGAGACTTCCGCAACATGGGCAGCATTTTGGACAAGCTGGAGATTCCTTTGGTAGATGGGATATTGCTGGATTTGGGAGTGTCCTCCCACCAGCTGGATACACCTGAGCGGGGATTTTCCTACCACAACGATGCCCCCTTGGATATGCGGATGAGCAGTGAAGGTGCCAGCGCACAGGATCTGGTAAACCAGCTAGCGCCGGAAGAGCTGACAAGAATTTTTCGGGAGTACGGGGAAGAGCGCTATGCCCGAGGAATTGCTGCCTGTATCTGTAAAGCTCGGCAGACAGCACCAATAGAAACCACCGGCCAACTGGTGGAGATTATCAAAACAGCTATACCTGCCGCTGCACGGCGGGAGGGTGGCCATCCTGCAAAACGGGTATTTCAAGCAATCCGCATTGCGGTAAACGGCGAGCTGGACAGTTTGGAGCTCTGTTTGGATCAAGCCTTTCATCGCCTGGCTCCAGGTGGGCGCTTTGCCATCATCACCTTTCATTCCCTAGAGGACAGAATGGTGAAGCAGGCATTTGCCAAGTACTGCACCGGATGCACCTGTCCGCCAGATTTTCCGGTTTGCGTTTGCGGCAAACAGCCCCAAGCAAAGTTGGTCAACCGAAAACCTATCACAGCCTCCCGGGAGGAGCTGGAAGAAAATAACCGCTCCAGAAGCGCCAAGCTGAGGATATTACAAAAAGTAAGGGGAGAATGAGCAACATGTCCTACAACACCAGTTCTGCGTACGATTTGTCCATGTACCAGCAGGCTCCCAACCAACAAGCCCCTAACCGGCAGCCCCACCCACAATTACAGGTGGTGCAGAAGCGCTCAGCCAAACGTACGCTGTCCTTTGCTTTTACACCCAGAGCACTAGGGGCATTTGCTATAGTTGTAACCTTAGTATCCTTAATGGTATACAACCAAGTTTGTCTTACCGAAATCTCCCGGGATATTAATCTCATTCAAAAGGACCTTACCCAGCTGGAAAGTGAATATGTCAAAATGAAAAGCCAGATGGAAGCCATGGCGTCGCTACAAAGTGTGGCTGAAAGAGCAAAAAATGATTTGGGGCTACACCGTTTGGATAAATATCAGACCCAGTATATAAACCTCTACGGCAAAGACAAAAGCATTTTGACTACGCAGCCTGCAAAAAAAGCGGATGAGCAGAACAAAACAGTGGCAACTACAAGATTTATTGATCGTGTTATGGAATATATTGCGGGTTAACAAAATAACAATTACTATGGATTTGTTTACAAAAAAGGATGGCAGCGGTTCCTTTCCGCCGCTAAAAAGGAATCGACGAGAGTTAAGACGGAAAGCCTCTTAGCTCTTGTTTCATTTCCAGTATCCGCCACCTGAGTATATTGTTAAGGGAGACCATAGGCATGGCAAAAGCTGCTCCATCAAACAAAATAATGCGCAGACGGATGAAGGTTGTTCTGGTCTGCTTTATGCTGCTGGGATTTTGCGTTATTGTAAGCAAACTATTCCTCATTCAAATTGTACGGGGAGAAATGTACCAGCAAAAGGCAGTGGAACAGCAAACCCGCGCAACTGATCTGGGGGCAAAGCGAGGCACCATCTACGACCGCAACGGCAATACCCTAGCTCAGTCAGCAACGGTTTGGAATGTTTGCATTTCCCCGGTGGATATCAATAAACAGGCACCGCTGAGCAAGGCGGGCAACCTGGATAAGGTGGCAACCGATCTGGCGGCTCTGTTGGAGATTGATAAACAAAAAATATTGGATGAGGCAGCCAGAACCGGCTCTTACTACCGGATTCTCAAACATCGGGTGGACAGAACGGTTTATGATGCTGTCACCGAGTACATCACCAAAAACAATTTAGGCGGCAACAGTGTGTTCTTTGAAGAAAACACCAAGCGGTTTTATACCTATGGAACCTTAGCCTCCACCGTCCTTGGATTTACCAACTTTGACGACAATGGCGCCTATGGGCTGGAAGCCTATTACGACAAGGTGTTGTCCGGAACTCCTGGGGTGGTCATCTCCACCAAGGACGCCAGAGGCAGCGATATGAATTTAAAATATCAACAGAAATACGATGCCCAGGACGGCAATTCGGTGGTGCTGACCATTGACGAAGCCATACAGCATTTTTTGGAACGTAACCTGGAAACGGCAGTTGTAGAGCACTCTATCCATGAACGGGCATCCGGAATCGTTATGAACATCCGCACCGGCGAGATTTTGGCTATGTCCACCAAGCCAGACTTTAACCCCAACGACCCCTACACCATTATCGATCCTCGGTCTCTGGCCAAGCTAGAGGGGCTGGTGGAAGGTTCAGAGGAATACAAAAAGAAGTTGCAGCAGCTGCAATACGACCAATGGAGAAACAAAGCTATCTCAGACCCCTACGAGCCCGGTTCGGTATTTAAAATCATCACTGCGGCTACAGCGCTGGACAACAACAAGGTATCGATCAACGACCACTTTTTCTGCACCGGTAGTTTTAAAGTATCCGACCGCAACATCGGCTGCTGGAAAAAAGCGGGACACGGCGACCAAAATTTTATTCAGGGGATGCAAAACTCCTGTAACCCGGTGTTTATTCAGGTGGGTCAGCGTGTAGGTGCCCGAATGTTTTACGATTACATCCTCAACTTTGGTCTGGGAGAACTTACCGGCATTGACCTGCCCGGTGAAGCAACCAGTATTCTGCCAGCCTTTGAAACGCTGAACAAACCCGGTATGGTAGAGCTGGCCAGCACATCCTTTGGTCAAACCTTTAAGGTTACCCCTCTGCAGCTTATCACCGCCACCAGCGCCGCTGTAAACGGTGGCAAGCTGATGCAGCCCTTTATCGTCAAGCAGATTCTGGATGCCCAGGGCAATGTTATACAAACCACACAGCCGGTTGTAAAGCGGCAGGTTATCTCAGAAGAAACCTCCAAAACCATGCAGATGCTGGTGGAGATGGTGGTACAGGAAGGTTCCGGCAGAAAAGCGGCCATCCCTGGATACCGGATTGGCGGCAAAACCGGTACTTCCCAGAAGCTAGACATTAACCCCAACCTAAGCGTGTTGTCCTTCGTAGGATTTGCCCCCATGGAGGATCCCCAGATTGCGGTGCTGGTTATGTTGGATGAACCGGAGCTGGACAATGTGTTTGGATCGGTTATTGCAGCACCGGTGGTGGGGGCTGTTCTTAACGAGACACTGGCCTATATGAACATCGATCCCCAGTTTACCCAAGAACAGCTCAACGAAACCCAGGCTACGGTGCCGGACATGATTGGCTTAAAACCCCACGATGCCCAATCCGAGCTCACCAATATAGGCCTTAAGTATCGTATGGTGGGCAACGGCGCAGAGGTTATACGGCAAATTCCACAGGCCAGCCAAAAAATGCCCAAAGGTGGCACGGTGATCCTGTATACTCAAGAGGAGGTACTGAGCACCGAAATAGCCATCCCCAATGTGGTGGGTATGGATGCCCAGGCTGTGAACAAACTACTGGTGGAGATGGGACTGAACGTTGAGTTCCGGGGTGTCATCACCGACGGTGTTCCCACAGTGGTGGAGCAGCAGTGGCCTTTGCCCGAAACCTCGGCAGTAACCGGTGATATTGTTTATTTAACAATGAAAGAAAAACCTGTGGAAGATATACCAGCGGTGGATCTCACCTTAGATATGGAGATTACACCGCCAGCTATTCCCGGGGGATAATAAAAAGAAGCGAATGAATACTAGACACCCAATAAAACTGCCAACAGATTTGCCAGGGTGGTTTTGCCTGACAAGGAAAAGCAGGCTGCAAGGAGATGGCAATTATCCTTGGTGTCTAGTACAAGGTATAAATTCGATTTCCATGCACAAATTGTGTGCCCACACTTTGGATACAATGGAGGAAAGAACATGACCCTGCTTCAGTTGCTGGAAACGGTAGAATATAGTGGAACGGTACAGGATTGTGAAATATCTGCAATAACCTGTGACTCCCGACAGGTGGAGCCAGGCTCTGTGTTCTTTTGTATTCCCGGGCTGAAGTTTGACGGGCATGACCACGCCCAACAGGCCCTGGAAAAAGGTGCGGCTGCTATTGTGGTACAGCGGGACCTGGGGCTGCAAAGCCAGATTCTAGTAAAGGACAGCCGGTATGCCTATGGGATTATGTGTGGAAATTTCTTCGGCAACCCTTCCCGGAAGCTAAAGCTCATGGGGGTTACCGGTACCAATGGCAAAACCACCATTACCTATTTAATGAAACAAATCTTGGAGAAGGCAGGAAAACGGGTTGGCCTTATCGGCACCATTCACAACGAGATCGCCGATATGGTGCTTCCGGCCAGACACACCACCCCGGATTCTCTGCAACTTCATGCTATGTTTGCCCGTATGGTGGAGGCCGGATGCGAGTATGTGGTAATGGAGGTATCCTCCCATGCCTTGGATCAACACCGCACAGCGGGCTGTAAATTTACCACCGCTGCCTTCACCAACCTAACCCAGGATCATCTGGATTATCACAACAGCATGGAGGAGTATTACCAGGCCAAAAAGCGGCTGTTTGAAAACTGCGAAACTGCCATTATAAATCTGGACGATGCCTACGGAAAACGTCTGCTGAATGAGACCTCCTGCAAAGCCTTTACCTTTGCTTGCAAAACCAGTGCGGCGGATTACACTGCCCACGATATACAGTCCGGCTCTCAGGGCAGCCGCTTTATGCTTATGGCAGATGCTAAGCTGATGCGGATTGGGTTTTGTATGCCGGGGGTTTTCTCGGTATCCAATGCATTGGCAGCGGCAGTAAGCTGTATAGCGGCAGGAATTGATCTGGATACAGCAGCTAAAGGTCTGGAGGCCTGCCACGGTGTGCCGGGCCGGGTAGAGATTCTGCCCACCAACACCGACTACACCATTATCAGGGACTATGCCCATAGCCCGGATGGTTTAAAAAATGTGCTGGAGACAGTGCGGGAGTTTGCCACCGGCAGAGTGGTTACATTGTTTGGCTGTGCCGGAAACCGGGACAGAACAAAACGCCCCATAATGGCAGAGGTGGTAGCCAGATTATCCGACTTTTGCATTCTAACCTCGGATAACCCCCGGGATGAATCGCCCCAAACCATTGTGGAAGATGCCTTGCCGGGACTCAAACAACACAAAACCACACCGTATAAGGTGATTGTTGACAGATATGATGCCATTAAATGGGCCTTGGAGAATGCCATGCCCAATGATATACTGATACTTGCCGGAAAAGGCCATGAAGATTACCAGGTATTGGATTTTGGCACCATTCACTTTGATGAAAAGCAAATAGTGCTGGAACTTCTGGAAAAAGGGAAGTAGGGAGAATAAAGCCAGGCGGCACAAAATAGCCCTATCTGCATGTGTGCTGGGTATTCCGGGGCATACTCTCCCTGCCAACCTGGCAAAAGGAAGGACGACACCATGAAACCAATGTCGCTGCAACAAATTGCCCGGGCAATCGGTGCCCGGTATACAGGGGAAGATAGGATGATTCCCCATATCTCTACCGATTCCAGAACCATACAGCCAGGATGCTTATTTGTCGCCCTCAAGGGAGATAGGTTTGACGGTCACGCCTATATTGCCACAGCCTTGGAGCAGGGGGCGGTTTGTGCTGTATCTATGGAGGACGGTCCGTACCCGCCGGATAAAGTGCTGGGGGTTTCGGATACCAGACAGGCGCTGATGCAGATTGCTGGGCTTTACCGCCGCAGCCTGGATGTCCGTGTGGTGGGCATAACAGGCAGTGTGGGCAAGACCACCACCAAGGAGATGGTGGCTTGTGTACTAGCTGCTGGTTTACCCACCCTAAAAACACAGGCCAACCTCAACAATGAAGTCGGCCTTTCCCAAACCATTCTGCAGTTGGAGGAATCCCACAAAGCGGCAGTGCTGGAAATGGGGATGGACGGCCCTGGGCAGATGCATCACCTGTCCCTTTGTGCAGCGCCGGATATTGGCATACTCACCAATATCGGCGTATCCCACATTCAGCAGTTTGGCAGCAGAGAGGGTATCCGAGAGGAAAAACTAGCGATATCTGACGGCATGTGGGATGGGGCAGTGCTGATTGTCTGTGGAGATGACGATATGCTGGCCACAGTGGATATCCCCCGACTACAGGTTCTCCGCTATGCCATTGACGCAAAGGAAGCCCAGGTTCGCGCGGAGCGTATCAAAGAATATTCGACACACACCAACTTTGAAATCCTGTATAATGGGAACCGTTTTGATGCCCAGATACCAACAGTGGGCCGCCATAACGTATATAATGCATTAGCTGCCTTTTTGGCAGGAGTCACCCTCAATATTCAGCCCCAAGTTGCGGTGGCAGCACTGAAAAACTACCGCCCCGCCGGTATGCGGCAAAATGTTGTGCACCACGCTGAGTTTACAGTGGTGGAGGACTGCTACAACGCAAGCCCTGATTCTATGCGGGCAGCATTAACCACCTTGGGGCGATTGGAATGTGACGGTCGCCGGATTGCAGTGCTGTCGGATATGCTGGAGCTTGGAGAGATTGCTCAGCAGGCCCACTATCAGGTGGGGCACCTTGTGGGAGAATGTGGGGTAGACGCATTGTTTTGCACCGGGCCATTGTCCAAAGAATATGTGCATGGTGCACAGGATGCAGGACTTGAACAGGCGGTTCACTACCAGTCCATGGATACCCTGTTTGAAGCATTAAAAACACAGATTCACCCGGGAGATATCCTGTGGTTTAAAGCAAGCCGCTCCATGAAACTGGAGCAGGTGATAGAACGAGTTTACAAGACATTTTAAACAGCAGGGCAGTTGCCCTGTGGCAAGGAGAACTTTATGAGCAACATGCCGGTGCTGTCAGCAATTGTGGTGTCCTTTGGTGTTACCGCCTTGCTGGGGTTTTGGCTGATCCCTTTCCTGAGAAAGGTTAAGTATGGACAAACAATTTTAGATATAGGCCCCAAGTGGCACAAAAATAAACAGGGTACCCCCACCATGGGCGGCCTTCTGTTTATACTGGGCATCACCTTGGGAATTGCCACCGGGTACGGTATCCTGCTGGCCGGTGGCGGCGGAGCCATGTTCAGCCACACTCTACTGGACAATATGCGCATAGTGCTGGGGTTCCTTATGGCATTATGCTATGGCATGGTGGGGTTTGTGGACGATTATATCAAGGTGGTAAAGAAGCGGAACCTGGGGCTTACTGCTGGACAAAAATTAATTTTGCAGTTCTTTATCGCCATTATGTATATGGCAGGACTGTATGTGGCGGGAGACCGCTCCACCATTGTGCTGCTGCCCTTTATTGGCCAGTGGAACATGGGAATTTTGTACTATCCCTTGGCGGTTCTGGGTATTGTGTACTTGGTGAATGTGGTGAACATTACCGATGGAATCGATGGCTTGTGCAGTTCAGTCACCTTTGTTAGCGCACTGGGATTTTTGGGGTTGGCTGCCATTCTGCGCATGGAGGGCATGAGCGTTATGGCCGGTGCTTTAGCCGGTGGCTGTATCGGTTTTCTCATGTGGAACTTTTATCCTGCAAAAGTGTTTATGGGGGATACCGGCTCCCTCTTTTTGGGGGGAATGTTGGTAGCTCTTGGGTTTGGGCTGGGAATTCCTGTATATTTGCTGTTTATGGGCATACTCTATATATTGGAAGGACTTTCCGTGGTGATTCAGACCAGCTACTTTAAATATTCCCGCCGCAAAACCGGAACCGGCAAGCGATTGTTTAAGATGAGTCCTATTCACCACCACTTTGAAATGAGCGGATGGAGCGAAATGCGTATAGCGGTTACCTTTTCTCTGGTGCAGTTTTTGGGATGTGCCGCTGCTGTTTGGGCTATCACAAGAATTTAGCCCCATCCATTGTAGGAGGGATTTTGTTTGGAACACGCCGAAAAAATGTCCCAATCCAGGGCACAGCCCAATCCTAAACGGGCATTTTCGCTTTTTAGCACCAAGGTGGGCAGTATCGACCTCACCTTTTTGATTTTGGTTCTACTGCTGCTGACCATAGGACTTATCATGCTGTTTTCTGCCAGCTTTGCCAATGCACTTTACAACCGCGGCAATTCCTATGCCTTTATTTCCAACCAGTTGATATTTGCCATTATCGGCACCGTTTTGATGTTGATGATTTCCACCATTAACTATAAGGTACTGTACAATTTGGCATGGCCACTTTTGTTTGCCACCATCCCTATGCTGATAGCGGTGTACTTTTTCCCTCCGGTAAACGGCGCGCGCCGATGGCTGGATTTGGGCTTTATTCGCTTTCAGCCTTCGGAGATTGCCAAGTTTGCAGTGGTTATTGTATTTGCCCACCTCATCGTAGTCAACTATGACCGGATGAAAACCTTTCGATATGGTATGTTGCCCTTTGGGGCGGTTTTGGTTGTAACCTGTGGCCTCATCGTATTTGAGACCCACCTATCCTGCACCATCCTCATCCTAACCATCGGTGCGATTATGATGATAGTGGGTGGGGCTAACCTGAAATGGTTTGTCATGGCGGCGATAGCAGTTGTTTCTATTCTACTGGTAATTGTCTTGTTTACCGATGTTATCCAGTACGCCCAACACCGGTTGGAATACTGGATCTCCCCAGAATCCGACCCCCAGGGCAAAGGATTCCAAACACTGCAATCCCTATATGCCATTGGTTCTGGTGGACTAATGGGTGTGGGTATCGGCAATTCCCGCCAAAAGTATCTGTATCTGCCGGAACCACAAAATGACTTTATCTTCTCCATCGTTTGCGAGGAACTGGGCTTTGTAGGTGCTACCCTGATTATCATCCTGTTTGCGCTTCTGGTTTGGCGGGGATTTGTTATCGGTATGCGCTGTAAAGACCGGTTTGGTTCCATGGTAGCCATCGGATTAACCGCGCAGGTGGGGCTGCAAACCATTCTCAACATTATGGTGGTGACCAATACAATACCCAATACCGGTATTTCCTTGCCGTTTTTCAGCTTCGGAGGTACCGCGCTGGTTATGCTGTTGTGCCAGATGGGGGTTGTACTGGCCATTTCTAGACAAACCACCATGGAAAAATTATAGCCTCTATACTGCCGCCTAACAGTGAACCGTTGGGTGGCAGTTACATAGTTTTTTTAGGATTGTTTTGCTCTACCAGTCTATTGGCATGCCGTTTTTGGCGGAAAGGATTCAGTTTATGGCAATGCGCATCTTGTTTGCCTGCGGCGGGACAGCAGGGCACATCAACCCTGCTCTGGCTGTAGCGGATACCATTCGACAACAGTACCGGGATGCAGAAATACTGTTTGCGGGGAATCCAGAAAATATGGAGGCAAAGCTGGTTCCAAAGGCGGGGTTTGCCTTTGCCCCTATTCATATACAAGGATTTCAGCGTAAGATAAACCTGCGAAATGTGGTGTATAATACAAAATCCGTATGGTATTTGATGTGGGCAACCAACAAAGCAAGGTCGATTATACGCGATTTTGGGCCACAGGTTGTCATGGGTACTGGCGGATATGTCAGCGGCCCTGTACTTCGGGCTGCTGCCAAAATGGGAATCCCCACCATTACCCACGAGCAAAATGCATTCCCTGGGGTGACCACCAAGGTACTTACCAGATATGTGGACAAGGTTCTGCTGGCGGTGGAGGAGGCCAAAAACCACCTACCAAAGGAGAAGCAATATGTGGTTACCGGCAACCCCATACGCCAAGAGATTCTCTTTGCTAACCGGGAACAGGCCAGGCAAGCTTTGGGGGTGGGGGATAGAATCTGTTTGCTCAGCTTTGGGGGAAGCCTGGGGGCACAGCGAGTCAACCAGGCGGTAGCTCAGGTGATGGCTCATTTTCAAAACAGCGGCAGAATTCACCATATACACGCCACCGGCCAATATGGAACCCAAGCCTTTCCAAAGCAGCTGGACAGTCTGCAGGTTTCCTACCACAACAACCCCCACATGGATATCCGTACCTATATAGACGATATGCCTAGCTGTTTGGCGGCAGCGGATTTGGTGATCTGCCGTGCAGGGGCCATCTCCTTAAGCGAGCTACAGGCGGCAGGACGTGCCTCTATTCTCATACCATCCCCCAATGTGGCGGAAAATCACCAGTACCACAACGCTATGGTTTTGGCAAACAAAGGTGCTGCAGTAGTGATTGAGGAAAAAGAGCTAACCGGCCCCCGGCTTTGCCAGGAGATAGCGCGTTTGGTGGAAAACCCCCAACAGCTAGCGGAGATTGGCAAACATGCTGGAGCCATGGCCATTGTAGACGCCAACCAGAGAATCTGCAAGGAACTGTATTCGCTGATGCGCCCATAAACCGAATCGCTGACACATCATCCACAGAACAATAGAATAATCACCACTTAACCCTGATTTGCATAGTATAATTTGCAGGAGAATGCAAGCCGCGGGTCCTATGGTCCGGCCTTTTTTGCTTTGTATATAGGGACCTTTAGTTTCTATTTGCGGAAAGCCACGTTCCTGTGCAATGCTATGAAAGGGTGGGATAAATGGCCAAATTTATCATAGAAGGCGGCAAAAGGCTCAGTGGTGAGCTTTCTGTCCACGGTGCAAAAAATGCCGTGTTGCCCATCTTGGCCGGAACTTTGCTAACGCCGAAAAGCAGGTTACATAATTGTCCGGAACTTTCCGATGTAACTGCGGCGTGCAATATTCTCAATTACCTGGGATGTCACACCAGTCAGCAGGGGGATATAGTTGAGGTTACCTCAGATGATCTGTCTTGCTTCGACATTCCAGATGACTTAATGCGGGAAATGCGATCCTCGGTTGTGTTTTTGGGGGCGGTAATCGCCCGTTGTGGAAAAGCGCGGGTGTCTTTGCCGGGGGGCTGCGAGTTGGGGCCAAGACCAATTGACCTTCACCTAACTTCTTTGGAGAAGATGGGTGTGATTATCAATGAAGACCATGGGTATTTGGACTGTGAAGTGCCTGATAAGTTAAAAGGCGCTGTTATTTCATTGCCGTTTCCCAGTGTGGGTGCTACAGAGAACATAATTCTGGCAGCCTGTCTGGCACAGGGCGAAACCATTATTTACAATGCTGCCAGGGAGCCAGAAATAGAGGACCTTGCCAATTTCCTGAAAAAGGCCGGGGCAAAAATTCATATCAAAGAAAATGGAACAATTTATATCCAAGGTGTAGATGCACTGCAAGAAGTGGAGTACAGCATTATTCCGGACCGAATTGCTGCTGCCACCTATCTGTGCTGTGCTGCCATTACCGGTGGGGAGATTTTCTTGCGGGATGTATTTCCCGAACATCTTACCGCGGTGTATCCTATGCTGGAAGAGGCAGGATGCACCATTAGAATAACAGAGAACACAATCCAGTTAACAGCGGCAACCAAGCTCAAACCAATCCGGGTGGTTCGCACCATGCCCTATCCCGGATTTCCCACCGATGCCCAGTCGCCATTAATGGCCTTGTCCTGCATTGCCGAGGGAACCTCGGTGTATGTAGAGAATATTTTTGAAAGCCGCTATAAACATGCGGCGGAACTGGCAAGAATGGGGGCAAAAATTAAGGTTGAGGGCAGAGTGGCGGTTGTGGAAGGGATCCCTATGCTACACGGCGCAACAGTGGTTTGCACCGATCTGAGAGGTGGAGCAGCGCTGGTTACAGCGGCTTTGGCGGCAGAAGGGATAAGTGAAATTACTAAAATTTCCCATATAGAACGAGGTTATCAAGATTTCGACAAAAATTTAGCCTCACTTGGGGCTATTATGAAGAAGGTTTAAACGATTTGCCGGAAAAGCGAGATACTTTTCCCTTATCGGCAAAACCGCGGAGGTTAAAAGTGGCGAAACGCAGAGCTCCCTCTAGGCAGCGCGCTCAGGCAAAAGAAGCCAATAGCCGCCGGCGCAGGAAACGACGAACCGGCAGGAAGGTGATTCACTACACCTTGCTGGTATTGTTTGTGTTGGCGGCAGGCGCAGTGCTGTCTGTAACGACATTTTTTAAGGTGAAGGAGATCCGGGTGGTGGGAAGCGACAAATACCTCCCTGCTCAGATTGCAAGCGCCAGTGGCATCGGTTTGGAAGAGAGTTTGTTGCGGGTAGACACACAACAGGTTCGAGACAATTTGTTGGCACAGTTTCCCTACATAGAAACCGTAATAGTCCGGCGAAAATTACCTCCGGCAGTGGAAATTCAGGTAACCCAAAGTATGCCTGCTGCGGCGTTGCTGGAGGAGGATGAGGTGGTGCTTATCACCAAAGAAGGGAAGGTGTTGGAACGAGGAGACGTGTTTATACCGCCGGATATACCGGTGGTGAAGGGGCTTGGGGCAAAAGGTGTAGCGCCCGGCCAAACAATAGGGGAAGACTCTAAAGAAGGCCTCAGAATGCTTGGGTATCTCTTTGATGCCCTGGCTGGCAGCCAGTTTACCGAGGTTACCAATGTGGATATAACCGACCCGCTGAACATGAAGATTGTTTACGAAAACCGGCTGCTGTTGCTGCTGGGTACAGAGGCGGATCTTCCCTATAAACTGGATATGCTGTGGGCGGTTATTCAGGACAAGCCACCGGATGCACAAGGGCGTATCGATGCCACCAATGTCAAAGACAAAAAGGCAATCTATAAAAAAATAACCCTGCAAGAAGCATTGGCGCTAGAATCTGGTAAGCAAAACCAAGGCAAAACAACACAGCAATCTCAAACAGAAGGAAGTTTAAGCAGCGGGGAGGACAGCAGCGGTTGATTGGGTTGTTGGGCCCGGTAACCAATTTTAGCAAAAATTATGATAAAAATCAGAAAAATAATAAATAATCTGAAAATATACCCTGGGAGATATTGTTTTTCGGTCAAAGATTTGATAAAGTATGAAGATA
>CAYNCW010000028.1:9791-13586 GCA_964395635.1 uncultured Oscillospiraceae bacterium | reverse complement strand
GGCCAATTGAAAATGAAAAATATTAAAAAAATAGCATTAACAATTCTCTCTGTTGCACTGGTATTCGGCCTTACAAGCTGTGGTGGCCCTTCAGACACCGCAGACAGCACTTCCGCAAACAATACGAATGCAGAACAAGGCGCATCAAACAGTAATTTCTCGGCTCATGTAATGTTTTGGAACTATGCAGATCCATTTGTCGGATCTTTGCGAACAACCTTGGAAAAAGAGTTGACCGAGCAAGGTCTGAACTTTACATTTTATGATGGAGCGAATGATCAGTCTAAACAGAATGAGCAAATCGATACAGCTATAAGCTCCGGAGCCAGTATTCTTGTACTTAACCTGGTTGAATCAAAGACCGGTGAAGCGGTTATTAAAAAGGCTGAAGACGCAGGCATTCCTGTAATCTTCTTTAACCGGCAGCCACCAAAAGAAATATTTGAAGGTAAGGACAATGCGGTGCTCATTGACGGTGACGTAGAAGGCGGCGCCCAAAAGCAAGGTGAACTGATTGCAAACAAACTGCTGGAAAACTATGACGAGTATGCAGGTGATGATGGCGTTATTGACTATGTTATGATCCGTGCAGAGCTTTCACACGAGGCCGCAAACGCACGAACTAAGTTCGCGGTATCGGAGGCAAATGCTATGTTGACCGCTGCTGGTAAACCTGAGCTAAAAAGGTTTGAGTATGCTCCAAATGATTTGCTTGCCGATGATTGGAGCGCAGGCAAAGGTAAAGATGTGATGAGTACGCTACTGTCTACCAGCGACCCCGCAGCTCTCGATTTGGTTATCTGTAATAATGACGGTATTGCAGAGGGGGTCATTTCCGCGCTTAATGATATTGATTATAACAAAGGCGATAGTAGCAGGTATATTCCCGTTTTTGGATATGACGCTACGGACTCAGGCAAGGATCTAATTGCTCAGGGCAAAATGGCCGGCACCATAGCACAGGATGTTGTTTCCAATTGCAAGGCAATAGCCACAATGGTCAAAAACTACAGAGATGGCAAAGAGTTTATCGAAGGCAGTGAATACACCTACGTAGACAGCACCAAGCGCATAGTTATTAATGACGTTATTTATCAGCCCGGCAACTAATTGGTAAACGTATTCTAAAAAACAGCGGCATTCTGGCATTACTTGCCGCTATACAGGTGCAGCCCTTGGCGGACGGTGTTTTTCCGTCCGCCGCTGCGCAAATCGTAATGAGTGAGGGATAGTATGGGCGAAAACTATTTGCTTGAAATGGTGGGTATAACTAAATCCTTCCCCGGAGTGAAGGCGCTTGACAATGTAACGCTAAAAATTCGGCCTGGCTCCATACACTCGTTAATGGGCGAGAACGGAGCCGGAAAGTCCACATTAATGAAATGCTTGTTTGGCATTTACCATGAGGATTTCGGAGAAATATATTTTGATGGCAAACAGGTAAGCTTTGAAACCGCAAAGCAAGCCTTGGAAAATGGAATTGCCATGGTTCACCAGGAACTAAATCAGGCCACAAAGCGTACAGTTATGGACAATATGTGGCTGGGCAGATACCCCAAAAAGGGTCTGGTGGTGGATGAAAGAAAGATGCTCGAGGACACCCTGGAAATATTTGAAAAGCTGGAGCTTGATGTCGATCCAAGGATGATCCTTGGTGATCTGTCTGTCTCACAGCGCCAGATGGTAGAGATCGCCAAGGCTGTTTCCTATGATTCCAAGATTATTGTGTTTGACGAACCCACCTCCTCACTGACAGAAAAAGAGGTGGATCACCTTCTTAAAATAATTTTTATGCTCAGAGATAAAGGATGCGGTATCGTTTATATATCGCATAAAATGGAAGAAATACTGAAAATCTCGGATGAGGTAACAATATTACGTGACGGAAAGTGGATTTCTACAAACTATGCCAAGGACCTTAGCATAGACAGCATAATAAACCAGATGGTAGGCAGAGAGCTAAAGCAGCGTTTTCCCGAGAAAACGAGTAAACCAAAAGATGTATTGTTGCGTGTGGAAAACCTCTTTGGTTATTATCCGAAGTCAGTTGAAGATATAAGCTTTGAACTAAAAAAGGGCGAAATACTTGGAGTTGCAGGGCTGGTAGGCGCCGGACGCTCGGAACTCTTGGAGCTTATTTATGGTATGCGCACCTATGGCTCAGGAAAAATTACAATTAACGGCAGGAGTGTAGTCAACAAAAAACCAAATCAGGCCATACAAAACGGTTTTGCACTTGTCACCGAGGAGCGGCGTACTACAGGCATATTCGGCGGACTTAGTGTGCGAGACAATTCTGTCATTACAAGCCTTAGGATAAAATCCAAAAGCGGAATTGTTTCAGAAAAGAATGTGAACGAAGAAACCCAGTGGGTTATTGATTCTATGCACGTCAAAACTCCCAACCAGTTTACCCCTATATCGGCTTTGTCCGGCGGAAACCAGCAAAAAGTAATAATCGGGCGATGGCTGCTGACTAATCCGGAGGTGCTTATGCTGGATGAGCCAACAAGGGGTATAGACGTTGGCGCTAAGTTCGAGATATATCAGCTAATGATAAACCTTGCAGAGCAGGGAAAAGGCATTCTAATGGTATCATCCGAAATGCCGGAGCTGCTGGGTATTTGCGATAGAATACTGGTAATGTCTAACCACAGGTTGGCTGGAATTACAAATGCAAAGGAAACGACGCAGGAAGAGCTAATGGCATTGTCGGCCAAATATCTATAGGGAGTGAAAGAATCATGAAGTACGCAAGACTCAGCGCCAAAGAGAAGATAAATCTACTCCAGAATAATTTTATGTGCGCTTTCAAATACCTGTTTTCTAAAACCTACAGGCAAAGCCTCAACGCCGCGCAGTCCCGTGCTCAAAAAATAGCCATACAAGAATACTTTCTTAAAAGAGGCCTGTACATAGCGATACTTATTTTTATTTTGTTTGTAGCCATCTCAAGACCGAATTTTCTTGCGCCCAAATCAATAATCAATATCTTAAACCTAGTTGCTAAAAGGCTGCCCATATCGTTGGGTATTGCGGGATTAATTGTAATAAGTGCAACAGATCTTTCTGCGGGACGCATACTGGGCTTTACATCAATTATTGTGGGTGCGCTTTTACAACGCAGTGAGTATGCTACAAAGCTGTTTCCCCAGCTTGGCGAAATGAGTATACCTTTGGTGCTGCTAATATCGATTATAATAGGTGCAGCTTTCGGATTATTCAACGGTTTCTTTGTATCTAAATTCAAAATTCATCCTTTTATTGTCACTTTGGGTACGCAGTTAATCCTACAGACATTCGCGCTGTCATTACTAAACGTTAACGGTAATAGCGGCCAGGCCTTGGGTGGATTGAGAGAGGATTTCGTGGAGCTAATCACCGGAGGATTTTATGCCGGTAATGTAAAGATACAATACTATGTGCTATACTCCCTTGCAATTTTAGCAATTATCTGGTTTGTGTGGAACAAAACTGTATTCGGAAAAAATATGTTTGCAATTGGCTCTAACCCCGAGGCCGCCGAGGTTTCGGGAATTAACGTTGTGGCGATGACAATATTAATCTACATTATGGCTGGAATACTCTTCGGCATAAACGGCTTTATTGAAAGTGCCATAGTTGGTTCCACTTCCGCAACGACAGGTGTTGGTGCAGAGTTTGACGCTATCGCGGCATGTGTTATCGGCGGAATTTCCTTTTCAGGTGGTATCGGGCGTATCAGAGGCGTGTTTATCGGTGTTTTACTGTTGCAGCTTATTTCAACATCATTTATTTTTCTCGGCGTTGCACCGG
>CAYNCW010000028.1:0-9781 GCA_964395635.1 uncultured Oscillospiraceae bacterium | reverse complement strand
ATGGCAGTATGCGATTAAGGGTGCAGTTATCATCATCACCGTTGCCATCGATATGAGAAAAACTATTGCGAGAAAGTAAATATGGATATAATTATAATGGTTTTTACAATAGGCTCTGTGCTTTCAATGCAAATGTGCAGACACGCAAAGCAAGCGGAAATAAAAAACGGCGCATTGCCTGTATGGCAAATATCAGGTCTCTACGCATCTTCACTTCTGATGGGGTCACTGGGCGTGCTTATATCGGTATTTATGTTTGAGTTCCAGCGCAGCAACAAAAAATTTATCTTTACAAACCTGCTGATTTTAGCCATACAGATTGTATTAATTATTTACTTTGTCTAGGAGGAAGCATATGAGGCAGCCTATCAATTTCGACTGGTTGTATTCAACGGATTTCAAGGAGGCGTATAAAACATCTCTGATTCAGGGTGGTACAAAGGTTGACATACCGCACACCAATATAGAGCTTCCAGTGAACTGCATAAATGAAAAACAGTATCAATTCACATCCACCTACCAAAAGGTATTGCATTTTGACAAATCACAACTAGAAAAGAGAATTTTTTTCTACTTCGAGGGCTGTGCACATTGGTCAGAGGTTTACCTTAATGGCAGTTTACTAGGCATACATAAATGTGGCTATACCCCGTTTGAGTTTGAAGCCACAGGTGCAAAGGATGGAGAAAATCTATTAACTGTAGTTGTCAACTCATCCGAAGAGCTTAACACACCTCCCTTCGGCAAGGTCATCGACTTCCTCACCTTCGGTGGCATGTACAGAGAAGCTGAAATCAGGTTTAAAACCAAGAACTACATACAGGACGTATATGTTTATGGCAAAAGCCTACTGGATTCTCCCAGCGTTGTATTCGAGGTAGAAATGGCATGCGAATACTGTGGAGAACTGTCGTTCACCTTGGAAAATGGCGGTAAGTCCGTAGTCTTTAGTGGTGCTATTGACGGCACAAGGGCCGTGTTGGAGTTTGCGTACAATGGCTTAAAGCTATGGGATATTGATGACCCGCAGCTTTACACTGTAAAGGTTTCGGCTCAGGGCTGTGGTGATTTCACGGTTACTACAGGCTTTCGCGATGCCCACTTTACACCCCAGGGCTTTGTGCTGAATGGCAGAAAGCTTGATATAATAGGACTCAGCAGACATCAGAGTTATCCAATCGTCGGGTATGCCATGCCAAAAAGCGCACAGGTAGCCGATGCATATTTGCTCAAGCATGAGCTGGGCTGTAATATGGTCAGAACCTCGCACTACCCTCAGTCCAGGCATTTCCTTGATGCCTGTGACCAGCTTGGACTTTTGGTTATCGAAGAGATTCCCGGCTGGCAAAATGTGGGCGACAGCGAGTGGAAAGCCATATCACTGCAAACCGTAGGCGAAATGGTTCTGTGCCACCGCAACCACCCGTCAATCGTACTCTGGGGTACAAGAATAAATGAATCATTGGATGACAATGAGTTATATCGCGAAACAAGCGCACTCGCAAGGCGGCTTGATCCTGTGCGTCAGGTTGGCGGTACCCGGAATATTGAAATGGTAAAGCCGGATAAAAATGCATGGCTTGAGGATGTTTACACTTATAATGACTTTATGTACTGGCCGGGACATCCACTAACCGATGTGGACCAGGTATTCCCTGTGCCCGATATTGCGGGAATAGTAACTGAGCACAGTGGCCACACCTTTCCCACAAAAAGCTTTGACAACGAAGAGCGCAGGCTGACACACGCACTGAGGCATCTTGATATTATTAACTACATGAAAGGGGACAGCCGGATTGCCGGCACTCTTGGTTGGTGTGCGTTTGATTATAACACCCATATTGAGTTCGGCAGCGGCGACCGCATTTGTTATCATGGCGTAATGGATATTTTTCGTATGCCAAAGCTTTGTGCCTATGGTTATAAAATGCAAAGTTCCGATGAAATAGTCCTTGAAACCTCTACCAATTTTACCATCGGCGAATATGATAGGGCTGTGGTTCCGGATGCTTATATATTTACAAACGCCGATTATGTGGAGGTGTTTAGGAACGGAACCCCTTTAGGAAAAATGTATCCCGACAAAAAGAGGTTTCATTATCTCGACCACCCGCCGATTGAAATGGACTGGTTCGGAGATATATTAATACACCAAGAAGGCTTTAGCAAGGAAAAAAGTGACCTCTACAAGCAAATACACAACGTCTACCTTCATTACCACATTGGCGGTGAGCCAGAACAGTACAAGGAGCTTATGAAGGACCGCGAGGTGATTGACGCGGTTGTGGCACTACACAATAAGTACATACAAAACTGGAGTAACAAGGCTGTATCGTATAAAATAGTTGGCTATAAGGACGGAAGGGCCGTTAAGGAAATAATACGCGGCGGAGAATACGGCACAAAACTGCGCGTACAGGCCGACACTAACCAGCTGACCGAGCAGGATACTTATGATGTTGTCCGTGTTTCGTGCGAGCTTGTTAATGAAAACGGCTACAGGCTTGCTTATGCTCAGGAGGTTGTGTCGGTTGACGCTGGCGAAAGCCTTGAGTTGATAGGACCTTCCCTGGTGCCGTTGACCGGAGGGGCGAGGGCATTCTGGCTGAAGACACGCAAGGGCGTTAAGGGCAAGGCTTTTGTAACAGTAAAATGCGCCGGGCATTCTGCTGTACTCGAATTTACTATAAGGTAGGTTTTATCGTGGCTATTTAGGTACCGGCGGTGCCGGAACTTGCGTCGAGCTGCTTAACAAGGGCAATGAAGTTGTGATATAAGTTTTAGCAATTGCATTGTTGACACAAAGGGAAGCCATTACAACTGAACTGGAGGATACAGCAGCTCGATAACATTCAAAAAGGCCAAGGTGGCCAGCAAAAAAATGTTTGCGTGATGTTGGCGAGCGGTTTTTTTACGAAAGTTTGCCTGCTATAAGGTGTGTTGCAGGAGACAGGGCCGCGCTCTGGGGGATTATATCAGGGAAATGGAATCTGCATTCGGAAGCAGGTCTTGCAATGTGTTGGCAGTGCGTCCGGTTGGAGGCACACAGGTTACAATAGATATGTTTGAGGGTGAAAACAATGGCTGAAATGAGATATAATCCTATAAGCAGAGATTGGGTAATGGTGGCTTCACACAGGCAGTCTCGTCCACAGATGCCAAAGAATTGGTGCCCGTTCTGTCCCGGAAGCGGAAGAGTGCCGGACGAAGGCTTTACGGTCTTGCGCTATCCCAACGATTTTCCCGCGCTATCCCAAACTCCGCCGGAGCCCGACAATGTAGCTACCGACCTTTTCAAGGTTGCTCCTGCTTACGGCAGATGCGAGGTGCTGCTTTATTCAAGTAAGCATGACGTAACCCTTAAGGAATTGCCAAATGCGCATGTCCACAAGCTTGCCGAGATGTGGCAGGAGTGTTTTGTAGAATTTAGCAGTGACAGCAACATAAAGTATGTATATATCTTTGAGAACCGGGGCGAGGTGGTTGGCGTTACAATGCCGCACCCCCATGGGCAGATTTACGGCTATAGTCATATGCCCAAAAAGATAAACGAGGAGCTTGAGAGCGCCGCGGAATACTACAAAGCCAACAGCCGCTGCATATTTTGCGATTTGCTGGAGGAGGAAAAAAAGGTTAATATCCGCATAATATTTGAAAACGAATATTTCTGTGTATATGTGCCGTTTTTCTCTTCTGTAACCTACGGTGTACATGTGACAGCAAAACGCCACGTAAAAGACCTTAAGGATATGAGTGTTTCTGAGCTACATGTCCTTGGGGAAACTGTTAGGGACTGCGCGGGAATGTACGATGCCCTGTTCGATATGCAGTTTCCCTATATGATGTGTATGCACAACGCGCCAAACACGGGTTCATGCGCTGAATGTTTCCACTTCCATATTGAGTTTATTCCACCATTGAGGGCGGCAGACAAGCAACAGTTCTTTGCTTCTTCGGAATCGGGAGCGGGCGCATTTTGCAACCCCAGTAGCCCTGAAGAGAAGGCCCAGGAGCTCAGAGATGCTTATGTCAGATACATTGGTGAGAGAGCTAGTGTGTCCTCTTATGTGAAATAAATGGTTTCACATTGAATTGTTACATATAATTGGCATCCTATTTGAGAACGTAGAACAAATATAATCATTACAGAAAGCTTATAGACTGATCTCGAATTTAGTAGGTTTATGCTCCCATTGTACTTATAAGATAACATTGGATAAATGGACAATGAAAATTACAATTAAGGAGACTTGCCGTTATGAACATGGAGGAGAGAAAGGCAAAAGGACTACTGTGGACAGATACTACGGAAGCTATAGCGGATCAGGCAAAAGCAAGGGGACTGTGCTACGATTTCAACCATCTTAGACCAGAGGAACGACAAAAGCGTATGGCGATGCTGCCAGAAATCTTTGGGTCAGTAGGGGAAAATGTATGGATTGAGCCACCTCTTACAGTGGCTTTCGGCAAAACTGTAACCATAGGCAAGGGAACATATATCAATTCTAACCTGACCTTAGTGGATGATTATATAATTACAATTGGTGCAGGCGTCTTAATAGGCCCCAATGTAACGATTACTGCAACTGGCCACCCAGTGCATTATAAATTGCGTCCACACGGCGAAATGTATTCTTTTGAAGTAATTGTAGGAGACAACGTGTGGATTGGAAGCAACGCTGTAATTTGTCCAGGCGTTAAAATTGGAGAGAACTCGGTTATTGGTGCGGGCAGCATTGTTGTAAAAGATATTCCGTCAAATACTGTTGCGGTGGGCAACCCCTGCAAAGTGATCAGAAAGATCACGGATAGGGATTTGGAATATTACTACAAGGATTTTAAAGTCGACACGCTTTGAGGGGGCATCCAATGCCCCCTCAATATACCCCCGGTTCCGCGTACTGACGCGGGTTATGGTGTCTTTCGGGGCAAGTGAATTGCCCCTTCGGCAAATGTAAACTGCTGCGGCAGGATAATGTCTACAATCTGAACGCCACTGGAAACAGTGGCGTTTTTTTGTTTTTGTCGGAATCCCTTCCCTGTGTACACTCCACTGAAGCGGATATTCGGTTCGCACAGGAAAGCATCGTTAGATTCTTCCGCTGATTAAGTAGAATTAAATGAATATCGGACATACGGTATCAAATATGATTATCAGAGGGAGGGGTGTTATGAGTAAACTCATGTTTCACAATCACGAATATGAAGTTGGGACAGATGCAAAAGGCAGACCCAATAAGATTAGTAGATATCATAACAACTCGGAATTACATATAACAATCCTCTTTTCAAGCCAGAAAAACCCAAAACTTGTAGATGAAATCAAACACGATCTCAAAGATATGTCGATTGCAAGGATAATCATATCGCCAAAGAATAAAGTGGTATTATGATGGCGTAACCTGCCTTGGGAGGTGGAAGTGAAAGGTGCGAAAAAAGAGAGTCGGGTGCTTATATAGAGTGTCAACGACTATGCAGGCAACCCGAAAAAACATCGATGAAACGAATATTCCAACACAACGAACCGCCTGTATGAAATTCATTGAGCAACATCCGGAATGGGTGTATACAAAAGAATATGTTGAAATAGGTGTCTCTGGTTTTAAGAATTCTATCGAGGAACGGGATAAGCTACTGGAGGTTAAAGATGATATTGCCAATGGAATGATTGATGTCCTTTTGGTGTTTATGTTTGACCGCCTTGGGAGAATTGAAGAAGAAACACCGATTGTCGTAAAATCCTTTGTTAATATGGGTGCAGAAGTCTGGTCTGTTCGTGAAGGCCAGAGGAAATTTGAAGCACACATTGATGGTTTACTGAACTATTTAACATTCTGGCAAGCTGCCGGAGAAAGCAAAAAAACCTCAGAGCGTGTATCAAACGCAATGACCATTATGGCTGAACAAGGGCAATATACAGGTGGACGAACCCCTTTCGGCTATCGAGCAGTTGAAACAGGTCAGCTTACGAAAAAAAAGCTTCCAGAAAAAACGCTGGTTATTGATGAAGACGAAGCGTTTGTTGTGAGAAAAGTATATGATCTTGCGATAAAAAGCGGATTTGGTTGTCACAGAATTGCGAAAACTCTGAATACAGAAGGTTTTACTACACGCAGTGGTGCACAATGGAGTTGCTCTGCTGTATCCAATATGCTCAATAACCCTATATATAAGGGCTGTAAGGCATACAATCGAACTTCGACAAAGGGTAACGGCAAGAGACAATGTAGAGTTCCCGAGTCTGAATGGACAACATCTGAACGGAATCCTGACTGGATAATTATTCCTGAAGACACTTGGGATGCAGTCCGATTTCAGCGAGCCCTAGCTGCTCAAAAGCAAAAAAAGCAAAAGGAATATAATGACGCATTACCCGATACTGTGTCTACCCGAGGCCGACTGTATTTCGTTGGTATTGCGTTTTGTTCAGAGTGCGGTGCCAAAATGATAACTGGCTACTCTCCGTATCGGTGGAAGACCGATGATGGTGTCTGGCACCGCAGGGACAACCCTGTATATCGCTGCTGTTCAAGGGCTTCGGGTAAAATTGGATGTAAAGGTCTGAGCTCATATGCCAAAGACAAGGTTGACCCATCCATTGTTGAAGAGATTAAAAATTTTCTGAATGATATTGAAAAAGTAGAGCTGTCTGAAGAAATCATTCATATTCGCAAAGAAAATGTTTCAGCCGATGAGCGAAAAATTAAAAGTTTGAAAAAGCAATTAGCGGAAGCAAATACGGATAGGAAACATTTAGAAGGCGAGGTTCTAAAGGCTCTACGAGGCGAAGGGCGATTCTCTGCCGACTTGCTTACTAGATTACTTGATGAGAATAAAGACAAAGTTGAACGCCTTGGAGCAGAGATTACAAATGCCGAAAATGTACTGAAAAACAAGCACCTTGAATACGACGATCTTGTTCAAATGAAAAAAGTTGTACCTATCTGGAGTGAGACATTTGATAACGCGAGCTTTGACCAGCAAAGGAAACTGCTTGCAAAGATAATTGAAAGAGTAGAGATTGGCCCTGAAGGTGTCCAAATACAACTGCGGATTCATATCGAGGAGTTTTTGCATGGTACGGTGAATCACGTAGATTTTAAGCAAACAACTGAAAGGAGATAGTTTTGACGAGATTTCATCTGATAGGAGACCCTATTGACACGGATAGGGAAGGGAACTCCCTTACATTACAGGATATAATGTCGGATGATGATAACATATTTGACTGTATTGATCTCCGGCTGAAATCCGAAAAGATGTATCAGTTTATCGAAAACCATCTTAGTGGTCGGGAAAAAAAGATTCTGGTAATGCGGTATGGATTGTTTTGCACAAAGCCCCTTACCCAGAGGGAGGTAGCCGATACCCTGGGCATATCTCGGTCCTATGTATCCCGCATAGAAAAAAAGGCTGTGGATACCTTGCGCCGCCACTTTGGCAAAGAAGGCTTTTTTTAACCCCGATCAAACAAACCGGTATCATATAAATACCGGTTTGTTTGATTTTCACCATGTTTTTTGGGATCCAGTTGGTTATGCTTGTGGTTGGGGTGGTTGCCCTTGTGGTTGGGGTGGCTGTAACGCGTTGGGAATGTTTTTGTAACACCAGAACCAATCCCTGCATTCCAGGTTTTGGGCCTGTGGATTTTGTTCACGGCTGACCAATGCATCATATGTTTGTGGGGCAGGAACCATAGCAGGTTGCCCAGGCATCCAGTTGGCCGGGGTGACCACCTTATACTGATCGGTTGTTTGCAAGGCAGTAAGTAGGCGAAGTATCTCGGGTATGTTGCGTCCGTTGGTCAATGGATAGATTAAGATGGCCCGGATGATCTGGTGTGGGTCAATGATAAACACATTACGCACCGTTTCCTGTTTGCTGGCATCCGGGGCAATCATGCCATACATTTTGGCTACATCCGCCATACGGTCGGCAATTACAGGAAAAGGCACGGTGATGCCGGTGGCCATGTAGATGGCATAAATCCATGCCAGATGGGAGGGGTTGCTGTCGATGCTTAACCCGATAAGCTGAGCGTTTTTGTCCACAAAGTCCTGGTTCATTTCGGAGAATGCAACAAATTCAGTTGTACAAACCGGCGTGAAATCACCGGGATGGGAAAATAAGATTACCCATTTGCCCTTATAGTCGGATAGCTTTAAGGGGCCGAATGTCGAATTGGCTATAAAGTCGGGTGCCATCATGCCAATATACAGTTTGTTTTGTTCCAATACAAAACCTCCAATTCATTATACTGTATTCCAGTATATGAAAATTGGAGGTATTTTGCCTTTAAGAAAGTTAGCTATCATTTTTAGGAGTGAACACTACCTTCCTAAGCCCCAGTATTGCCAGTATATTGGGCAGTGCCATAAATGCGTTTAAAAGATCAGAAATTCCCCATACAAAAGAGATTCCCCCAACTGCGCCAGGCAGTATACAGGCCAAGAAGAGAACCCGATACCCATTGATGACGGTTTGGTTGTTGTTAAATAAAAATGCAAGTGCCTGCTGGCCGTAATAGCACCAGCCCAACATAGCAGAAACCGCAAAAAACAAAATGGAAAGGGTGATAAACTTACTGCCAAAGCCTGCAAAGCCGCTTTCAAAAGCAGCGGAGGTGAGCACGGCGCCGTCTAGGCCGCTTTGCCAAAGAATACCGCCCCCAGCGCAGAGCAGCACCAAAGCGGTGATGGTACACACCACACTGGTGTCTAAAAAAACCTCGAAAATCCCCCATGCCCCTTGGTGCGCAGGGCTTTTACAGTTTGCGGCAGCGTGCACAATGGGTGCGGAGCCCAGCCCGGCTTCGTTTGTAAACACCCCTCGGGCAAGACCGAATCGAAGAGCATTGGCAAGCCCATACCCCAAAGCGCCACCAGCAGCCTGGCGCAGACCAAAAGCCCCCTGCACAATCTGGGCAAAGGTTTGGGGAAGCATGGCCCGAAGCTGCCAGAGCAAGGTGCCGGCGCAAAAAATATACACTACCGAAATGATGGGGATAACCCACTCGGTTACAGTAGCGATTCGCTTAACGCCGCCAAACACGACAAGCCCTACCAACACCGTAACCACCACTCCACTCACCCAGTGGGGGACAGCAAAGGTATCCTGCATGGCGGTGGAAACTGCGTTGACCTGGGTCATATTGCCGATACCCAAAGAACACAGGGCACACAGCACTGAAAACATTCCAGCAAGCCAAGGCTTCTTCAAGGCATTTTTCATATAGTACATTGGCCCGCCAGAAAACTGCCCCTGCTTATCGGTGATGCGGTAGCGCACCGCCAGAAAAATCTCGGTATACTTGGTCATCATGCCAAAAAAGGCACTTACCCACATCCAAAAAATTGCCCCGGGTCCCCCGGCAATTAACGCTGTAGCCACGCCAGCAATATTTCCCACCCCCATAGTCCCCGCCAGGGCAGTGGTCATGGCCTGAAAGGGGGAAATGCCTTTTTGCACAGCTGTTTCTTTTTTAAACAGGGTACCCAATGTGTGTTTCCAGATAAAGGAAGCCCCTCTTAGCTGAAAAAAACCATGGCGTATTGTCAAAAAAATCCCCAAAAGCAGTAGTAAAGCCATAATGACCCCACTTAAAGAAAGCTGGGGCATTTCCATTGCATCTCATCTCCTTTTCCAAAACTTGTACGGTAATGTATATGTACCAAAACAAGCTTGTAGTCAGTGAAATGTATTTAGAATTGAATAAAATGGTAATAAATGGATAATAATGGGTATCGGTGACAATTTTCAACAGAATAAAAAATTGGAAGAT
>CAYNCW010000027.1:0-13691 GCA_964395635.1 uncultured Oscillospiraceae bacterium | reverse complement strand
CTCACCGCTAAAGCTTCACTGAACCCCCGGCACAGCCGGGGGTTTTCGCTTACAAGAAAAAAAGGTGCGGCACCATTGCGCCACACCTTTTGCTCTTTTTTTATTGAAACGCCCGCTGTGCTACCAAAAAAGTCTCTTTGCTTAGTTGGGTTTCCTGCTTTGCATCCAGCTTATCTTTAATGCCCTCCACCAGCTCCACCACAGCAAACTTGGCTTTGTATTGGGGTGTTTGCCCCAGTTGGGTAATCTGCTGGCTAAGCTCCTGTCCATCATTTGGGGTAGCTGCCGGAATACACATAGGCGGGAACATAACGCACCACCAGTTGGCCCCTTTGCCTTCCCCTATAATCACCCGCACTGCATCGTAATACCCGGCAGGCAAGGTAACCTCCCCGTAGGTGCGGGTATCAAAAAACATGTTTACCATCCGTACATCCACAGAGTAGTCGTACCCCTGACGGTGTATTTCTTCAAGGGCCAGCTGCCGAATCCCCTCGAGATTATTTAGCGCCAAAACTTCTACCTGTTGCTTGGTACCGGAGAGTGTGAATATCTCCTCTGTACCCACCAGCACTGCATCCCGTACCGCCAGCTTTAGCTCTTGATCCTCTTTGCTATCGGAATTGGCCAGCACATGTATACGCACAACCTCTTCTCGAACATCCTGGCACTGCCCAGCAAATGCTGTAAAAGAAGAGAGTAGAATTGCTCCTATAATTCCAAGCAAGATTGCTATATCAATTCGTTTCATATGTAAAAAACCGTCCTTTCCTGGTGGAAGTATTGACGGTTTTAAACACGGTATACAATTTTTTACCAAATTTAGCTACAATGTAATATCATAGGTCCGTCTGCGGTGGGCTGCGCCAAAAACGCTTCCCCCACCTGCTCTTGCAGGTGCTTAACACAAACCTTGGCATCCTTCTGGTGGTGAAACAGGCCGAACACAGCGGTTCCGCTGCCGCTCATGAGTGCCCCCACCGCGCCATCACACAGCATAATCCCCTTTAATAGCTCTACAACATCCTGGTTGCCCACCTGCTCAAAAACATTGTGCAGGTTTTTTCCTACTCCATCCAAATCTCCGGCTGCAATGGCATCCAGCATGGCTTGGGTATTGGGGCGTTCTATTGGATGCTGGTATTTATCATACAGCTGATAGGCCTGCTGGCTACTCATTCCTTTGGAAGGTTTTGCAATGGCGATGGTGCAGCCGGGTATCATCCCAAGGGGGGTTAAAATCTCGCCGATACCCTTGGCCAAACAGCATCCCCCCTGAATACAGAAGGGAACATCTGCACCACAGTGTACCCCGATTTGACAAAGCTGTTCCACCGACAATCCGGTTTCATACAAACGGTTTAACCCAACCAAAACAGCAGCTGCGTCGGCGCTGCCTCCCGCAAGCCCTGCTTCCATAGGCAAACGCTTGTCAATGTGGATGGATAACCCCTGAGAGGAAAGGCCGGTTGCCGCAAAAAAGTAGTTGGCGGCTTTGTGGACAATGTTGGTGTCCCCTTCCGGTACAAGGGGGTTGGAGGAGGTTATCCGGAGCTTTTTGCCGGGAATTTTGCTGATGATCAACAAATCACTGAGATCCACCGCCTGCATAACCGTTTCCAGGGTGTGATAGCCATCCTGGTTGGTACCGGTGATATTCAAAGAAAGGTTCAACTTACCCGGTGCCTGCACAACCACTCTGTCACAATAAAACACAAAAACACCTCTGCTACTCTTTGCTTGTATAGTTCAATGATCTTACTAGAGATCCAAAAGCTTTAGCCGCCGAATACCAATGGCTTTTACCGGGCACATCTCATGGCAGCAAAAGCACTTTATACAATCCTTGCGATCTATGCTGGCTTTGCGCCCCGCTATGGCTATGCAATGCGCCGGACAGCTTTCTGCACATTTGCCGCAGCCGATACAGTCGCTGCGGTGGACAACCGGCCTTGGCGTAAGCAGCCGGTTGAGAACTCCACTGGCAACACTGCGCAATGGCTTGGGCAGTTGCCGAATTTCCCCAAAGCTTTCCTGATAAGAGGCCGGAAGCCTATAGTCAGATAGTGGCTGGGGCTTTTCCCCCAAATACTCCAGTTCATCAGTGCTTTGGGGTGCAATTCCCATAGCCATAGCATTTGCTAAGGTGGGAACCTTTTCTGGCGGCAAGGAGATAAGCTGGCAAAGGGCCATGTCCAGCGCGCCCACATGGGTGGAGGCCAAGGTCCAGCCGGTTTTTCGAGCAACCCCGGAGGAAGGCCCGTCCCCTTCCATGGAAACCACCCCATCCACAATGCTCAGGTGGGGACGCACTGTCTGGGAAAGCTCCACCAGCATGCGGGAGAACTTATCCATTTCTGGAAAACGAAAGTGCAGCTCCGGCTTTTGCAGACCTGGTATACATCCAAATAGGTTTTTGGTGGCACCTGAAAGGGTGGTCATGGCATGGGTTTTCAGCTTAGGCAGGTTGATAATGCAATCTGCCTGTTCCACAACACTGATGATGTTGTATGTACGGCACAGGCCATCCAATGTGCAGCAGGTAACCGATTTATATGTGGTGTCGTAGTTGAGCTTTGCACCGGTTTGCTGTGCCACCTGAACCATACCGGTGGCCGTATAAATCCCCTCCAGGGCTGACCTTGTAAATGGCCCGCCGGGGCTGTCGGCTATTGTAATGTCGGTAATTCCCAGGGACTGGAGCCCACGCACAACCGCAGCCACCAATGCCGGATGGGTTGTGGTGGCCTCATAGGGGGTGCGCTTCATCAGCAGGTTGGGTTTTAGTACAACCTTAGCGTTTACTGGAATCAGCCGCCCAACATCCAAAGATGCAAAGTGCCATGCAACCGCTGCATCCATCTGCTCTGGGCTGTAGTCTGCAGCCTTGCATGTGGAAACCGAATATGCCATTTCTATTCCCTCCTCTGAGCTTGCTGTGTCCATGCTATAGCGTGTTCTGTATATGCTTCTGCGCTATGGCGTCCGCTGTTTTTGCGTCCCGATAAATATTCTCTCTGAGTTCATCCAGGGAGGCAAATTTCTGCTCCGGCCGAATAAACTGCAAAAATGCCACCTGTACCTCCTGGCCATACAGATCTCCCGAAAATCCCTGTATATAGGTTTCTGCCAATGGGATATCGCTGCCCACTGTGGGCTTGATTCCAACATTGGTCACCCCGCTATACCGCACCCCGTTTACCTGTGCTACCGTGGCATACACACCGAATCGGGGAATTACAAAGTCAGCTGGAAAGGGTTGGTTGATGGTGGGGGTGCCCAATGTTCTACCAATGCGGTTGCCCTGAACCACCGGGAAGCAGATGTTAAAATACCTGCCCAACAAAACTGCAGCTGCCTCCATATCCCCGGCTTCGATTAACCCTCGAATTCTGGTGGAACTAACCGTTTGTCCATCCCGTGCAAGAAGAGGCAATACATGAACCTCCATGCCCATTTCCTTACCAATGCGCTGTAAATCCTGGGTTCCTGCTTGTCCGCCTTTGGCAAAGGTAAAGTTTTCACCACAGCAGAGCACCTTTGCCCCCAAGGTTTTTCCCAGCACCTGCCCCACATATTCTTCGGGACTTAAATCCTTCATCTGGTCAAAGGAGGGTGCCAACACATAGTCCATTCCCTGCTGCTCCAGCAAATAGGCCAACATACTAGCATCGGTTAAGATAGGGCGTTTTTTAAAGTTGGGCCGGGGCTCTGCCAGTGCAAAGGTAAAGGCACAGGGGATTAGCCGGTGTTTTCTTGCCAGTTTTTCCGCTGCCCCCAGCACCTCCTGATGGCCACGATGTACACCGTCAAACATGCCAAGGGCAACCGCAGTGCCCTGTAACGGCAAATTTTTGTCCTTTAAACAACGCAGTACAATCACTCGGCCGCCTCCCGCTCAAACAGTTTTACTACCCGCAATTGTTTATCCTCCTGATCCATACATACAAGCCCCAAAAACCTGCCACTTTGGGTATATACTGCCAGATTGCCTTGTTGCTCCTGCCAATCCAGCTGGTGTGCTCCCAATCGCACCCCATTGAGGAGCAGCCTTGCCAACCTTTGATCCAGCACAAGCTTGGGCAGATGGCAAAACACTGTCTCCACCGGGCGCAGCTGCTGCGCCAAGTTTCCCTCTAAGGCCAGCTGCTGAACCTGGTCAATGGTTAGGCAGTCCCCAATGGTTAAATCCCCTGCCTGGGTTCGCTGCAGCTGGGTGAGCACAGCGCCACACCCCAATATTTGACCCACATCATGACACAACGAGCGGATATAGGTGCCCTTTGAGCAGGACACATCCACCGTGTATGTATGGGTTTTGGTATCGGCCCCAAGCAGATCAATTTGATAAAAGGTTACCTCTCTTGGTGTGCGCTCCACCTCTTTCCCCTGGCGGGCCAGATCATAAAGGCGTACCCCATTCACCTGCACAGCCGAATACATAGGCGGCAACTGCTGCACTGTTCCTACAAAGCTATACAAGGCTTCTTTTACCTGGGTTTGGGTTGCTGTAACTGGGTGCTCTTCCAGTATTTTTCCTGTACAGTCCAGGGTATCGGTAACCATCCCCAGCCGAAAGGTGGCGGTATAGCGTTTGTCCTGGTTGGGCACCAGATCACAGGCTTTGGTTGCATTGCCCAAAAATAAAGGCAGCACACCGGTAGCCATAGGATCCAGCGTGCCACCGTGACCAATTTTTTTGGTCTTGGCTATTCCCCGCAGCTTGGCTACTACGTCAAAGGAGGTAAACCCTGCGGGTTTGTCTATACACAAAATTCCATTCATGCCTGGCCAACCCGCTCCAATTCTTTCTCCACTTCCTCCACCACTTTGGCCTTTACCATCTCCAATGTTCCGGTGAGTGTGCAGCCTGCAGCATTTTTATGGCCGCCGCCACCGAACTCACAGCAAATGCGGGAAGCATCTACACCATCCCCGCTGCGCAGGGAAATGCGAAATACACCGTTTCCCTTTTCCCGAATGGTTACACCGGCCTTTACCCCCTGAATTCTCCGGGGTTTGGCTGAGATACCGTCCATCTCTTCATCGGTCACGCCATACTTGCGGGGTAAATCCTCCGCAATGGTGATAACCGCGCATTCTCCATTGCAGTAGTATTCCAGGGTATCGGTAACCAGCTTATCCACCTCTAGCCGACCTTTAGACATGGTATCAAACATCAGCTTGTTGATACGCCCATGCTCTGCGCCGGCCTCTATCATATCAGCGGCATATCGGTGGGTTTCTGGGGTAACATTTTCGTATTTAAAACAGCCGGTGTCGGTGCTGAGTCCTGTAAATATAGCATTGGCAATGGCTTTGTCCGCCACCACCCCCATCTCTTTGAGCAAGCCGCAAACAATTTGAGCGGTTGCGGCGGCAGAGGTATCCAAAAGGGTGTTGGCCGCCGGAAGCCTATTGGAAATGTGGTGGTCAATGCATAAATCCACCCGATGCCCATACAGCTCCTGTAAATTCCCCAGCAGCTGTAAATCCGCCACATCGGCAGTTACAACATACTCCGGTGCAAATGCTTTGGGGCTGTAATCGCCATAGAGAAAGGCATATCTTTCGGGAAACCCATCACAGCATTCCACTCGGACGGTTTTTCCCAGCTGTTCCAGACCGTATAACAGGGCAAAACTGCTGCCAAGGGTATCTCCATCCGGTTTTTGATGGGCAAGCAGTACAATATTGTCGTGTGCCAGTAACAATTCACCGGCTTGTTTCACAGTTATCTGCATACATATCTCCTAAACTACCAGAAGCGTGTGCCAAACAAGTTATTCCTCTTTGGGGGATTCCGGGTTGCCGGAGAGCGCCTTGAGCTTTTTATTGAGATCGGCGCTGTAGGCAATGCCATCGTCCGCTATAAATTTAAATTCCGGGGTTCTGCGCATTGTTAAACGCGAACCGATCTCTCGGCGCACAAACCCCGCTGCACTGGTTAGTCCCTGAACCGCAGTTTTGGCATGTTCCAGCCCGTCCATCGAGCTGACATACACCTTGCAATGGGAAAAGTCTCCAGACAAATCCACCTTTACAATACTGAGCATACCGGTGACCCGGGGATCCTTTAGTGACCGAAAAATATCCGTAAGCTCCCGCCGAATATCCTCGGTGTTTCGTTCCACTTTATGAGAAGGCATATAGGGCCCTCCTTTCAAACCTAAGATATGGTACAGTAGATAGCGTACCCTATAAAGCTGCAATCCATGCGCTGCTGCCATAGTGAGAACCCATAGTGTATATGGCTATCCCCCAACAACATGCAATTGGTTACACGGCGCTTGGCAGAGAGCAAAATACCTTTACTCGTCGCCAAACGCCGCAGTGAAAAAACACTATTTACCCGATAGCAGTTGGGTGTATCCCTTTAATCTCTGTACTCTTCGGTTTCGTATGCTTCAAATACGTCGCCTTCCTTAATATCGGCAAACCTTTGCAGGCTCATACCGCACTCATAGCCGGTGGCAACCTCTTTGACGTCATCCTTAAACCGCTTGAGAGAATCCAGCATATCGTCGGCAACAATGATGCCGTCCCGTACTACCCGGATTTTGGCGGAGCGCAGAATTTTGCCATCCACCACATAGCAACCGGCAACAGTACCCACCCCGGTGATCTTGTAAACTTGGCGCACTTCGGCACGTCCCAGTTCAATATCCCGGTATTTGGGTGCAAGCATACCCTTCATAGCGTCCTTAATCTCATCTATCGCATCGTAAATAACGCGATAGAGGCGAATATCCACACCATCTTGGTCTGCATTTTCTTTAGCAGTAGGATCATACCGCACATTGAATCCAACGATAATGGCGTTAGAAGCACAGGCCAGCATAACGTCGGATTCGTTGACAGCGCCAACACCGCCATGGATAACCCGAACCCGGACCTCTTCGTTGGTGATCTTCTCTAGAGACTGCTTCACTGCTTCCACAGAACCTTGAACATCGGCTTTAACAATGATGGCAAGCTCTTTCATTTCCCCTTCGGAAATCTGGGAGAACAGGTTATCCAAGGTTACCTTTTGGTAAGCCTTAAACTGCTCCTGCTTGGCCTCGTGGCGGCGTTTATCCACCAGCTCTTTGGCCAGCCTTTCATCCTCAACCACATTGAAGATATCTCCTGCTTGGGGCACTTCGGAAAGGCCGGTAATCTCCACCGGCATAGAGGGGCCTGCACTGTTGATACGTTGGCCACGATCGTCCTGCATAACCCGCACACGACCCAAGGCTGTACCGGCAATGATAATATCCCCGGTATTCAGGGTACCATTTTGCACCAACACAGTGGCAACTGGGCCACGGCCTTTGTCCAGCTGTGCTTCGATAACTGTACCTTTGGCCATTCTGTCGGGATTGGCTTTCAGCTCCCGCATATCTGCAACCAGCTGCACCATTTCCAGCAGTGTATCCACACCCTGGCGGGTTTTGGCCGACACTTCCACACAGATAACATCGCCGCCCCACTCTTCCGGCACCAATTCATACTCGGTAAGAGCCTGCTTCACCCTATCAGGATTTGCATCTTCTTTATCCATCTTGTTAATAGCAACAATGATAGCAACCTCGGCAGCCTTTGCGTGGTTAATGGCTTCTACAGTCTGGGGCATAATGCCGTCGTCGGCAGCAACCACCAGAATGGCCACATCGGTTACCTGGGCGCCTCTGGCACGCATAGAGGTAAAGGCCGCATGTCCCGGTGTATCCAGGAAGGTAATCTTCTTGTCGTTCACCGATACCTGATATGCACCGATATGCTGAGTAATACCACCGGCTTCACCGTGGGTGACGTTGGTATCCCGAATGGCATCCAGCAGCGATGTTTTACCGTGGTCAACGTGACCCATAACCACCACAACCGGCGGACGCTCAGTGAGATTGTCGCTGGTATCCTCCGCCTCATCAAACAAACGCTCTTCTATGGTAACAATAACCTCGGGGGAAACCTTTGCGCCAATTTCCATGGCTACCATGGCGGCAGTATCATAATCGATGATCTCGCTGACAGAAGCCATCATGCCCAGGCCCATCAGGCGTTTGACCACCTCAGAAGCCTGTACCTTCAAACGACCAGCCAGATCTCCAACTGTAATCTCCACAGGAATGGTAATCTCCAGCTTTTGGCGGCGCTCCCGCTCCATCTGGATTTTTTTGAGCTTTTGCTCTTCCTTTTCCTTGCGGGACATAAAGGGCTTGCCCCGTTGCGCTGATTTTTGGTTCAGCTTTTGCTTGCGGACACCGGTATCCTTCTTGGCCAAATTGGTGGGCGCAATGGTTTCATAGCGCTCATTGTATTTATCCAAGTTCACCTTTACAGTGCGCATATCCACATGTTTAACATCCTGTCCAACGGCAGTCTGTGTCACACCGCCTTGTTGCTGTGGCCGTGCGCCGGGTTGGGTGTGCTGTTGTGGCCGGTTTTGCTGCTGAGCCGGGCGCTGCTGATTTTGCTGCGGGGGTCTCTGCTGATTTTGGTGTTGGCCCTGCTGCTGCGGTCTTTGTCCCTGTTGTGGAGGCCGTTGACCGGTTTGCTGTTGGGGTCTATTTTGGCCCTGCTGCTGGGGTCTTTGGCCTTGTTGTTGCGGTCTTTGTTGCCCTTGCTGCTGGGGTCTTTGGCCCTGTTGTTGGGGCCGTTGACCAGCCTGCTGCTGGGGTCTATTCTGGCCCTGTTGTTGAGGGCGAGGTGCGCTGCCCTGCTGCTCGGGAGTAGCAGGTTTTGTAGCAGCAGGCTGCTGCACAGGGGCTGCTGCCTGTTGTACAGGTGCTTCTGGGGCTGGCTGAGGAGCCGGTGCTGTTTCGGCTTGGGGCTGCTGTTGTTTTTGTTCTGTTGCTTTTGCAAAATATTCTTCCAAATTCTCCACCTGGCTTTGACGAGTATAATGCTCAAACACAACGCTGAGCTCATCTTTCTCCAGCGCGGTCATATGCTTTTTGGGTGTGTCGAAATATTGTCCCAACAGATTTACCACATCTTTGCTGGGAACCCCAAGGTCTTTGGCGACCTCATGGACTCGGTATTTTTCCATCATGCTATCTAATCCTCCTCGCTCACGCGGCTGATTTCCATACGTACTTTATCTGCAAGACCTTCATTGGCAGCGCCCAAAATTCCGGCGCGTTTTCCCAGAAGATATCCAATCTCCTCTATGGGGATGGGTGCAGTCACCACCTCTATGTTATGCTTCTCCCCCACAATATGCATCTGTCTGGCACTTTTTGGGGAAAGATCCTCAGCTAGTATAATCAAATGTAGCTTCCCCTTGGCGGCAGCTTCGCCCACTGCTTCAAAGCCCATTACCAATGCTCCGGCTTTTCTAAGAAGCCCTAAGGCCCCCAACAGTTTATTCTTCACCCAGCGCCCCCTCCAACTGGTCATATACCTCAACAGGTATGGGGCACTCTAAAGAGCGTTCTAGTCGTTTGGCCTTTCTGGCCAGGCGCAAACATTGAATATCGGGGCAGATATACGCCCCTCTTCCGGACTTTTTGCCGGTTTTATCCAAAGATATTTCCCCTTCGGGACTGCGCACAACCCGAACCAGTTCCTTTTTGAGTTTTTGCTGTTTGCAGCCGGCACACATGCGCATCGGCAGCTTTTTTGCTTTTATCAACATATTCACCCCATCCGTTACAGATGACCGAGGCTAGCCACTGGCTTGTATCTTCCCGGTTTTACCAATGTGTTCTACAGTTAGTCTTGCCCGCGTTATTCCTCCTCGCCGAAGAATCCGCTTTCCGGCCGAATGTCAATCTTCCATCCGGTGAGGCGGGCAGCAAGCCGGGCATTCTGCCCCTTGTTGCCGATAGCCAGCGACAGCTGCTGATCCGGTACGGTTACCTTGCAGCTGCGCAGCTCCAGATCCTCGATTTCTACGCCCAACACCTGGGCAGGAGACAGTGCCTCCGCAATAAACTGAGCAGGATCCTCAGAGTATTTTACAACATCTATCTTCTCGCCGCCCAGCTCATCCACAATATCCGATACACGGGTTCCCTTGGGGCCGATACAAGCACCCTGGGCATCCACGTTCTCATCCTTGGACCATACGGCGATTTTGGTACGGGAACCGGCTTCTCTGGCAATGGCCTTAATCTCCACCGTACCATCATAGATTTCGGGAACCTGCATCTCAAACAAACGCTTGACCAAACCGGGGTGGGTGCGGGAAATCATCAGTCTGGGTCCCTTTTCCCCCAAAGTCACATCCACAACATACACCCGGATGCGATCCCCATCCCGAAATACCTCGGTGGGTACCTGCTCGCTTTTGGGCAGCACCGCTTCATGCTTGCCAATTTCCAAAGTTACATTGCCTTTGCGCTCATCAATGCGCAGCACCGAAGCGGTTACAATATCGTGCTGACGGCTTTGGTATTCTTCCAGCAGCTGTTTGCGTTCCCCTTCCCGAATCCCTTGGCGAATAACATGTTTTGCAGCTTGGGCAGCAATACGGCCGAACTTCTTGGTTTCCATGGGAATTTCCACTGTTCCACCAACAATGGATTTTTTATCAAAGAGCCGTGCTTGTTCCAGCAAAATCTCGTTGGCAGGATCCAACACCTCTTCCACCACACGTTTGCGGAATGCAACATAAAACCGGCCGGTTTCCGGATCAATTTCCACCACGCTATCCTCACAGTTTTCCCCGTCCCGTTTAATGGCGATGGTGATAGCGTTTTGAATTTTTTCCAGCAGATATTCTTTGGATATTCCCTTTTCCTTTTCCAAAAGCGCCAATGCTTCGAAAAATTCGGTGTTCATCAGTCCAGTCCTCCAGTTTTAAAATCAAAGTACAGCTTGGTCCAGGCGGCTTCATTTTTGGTGTAGTTCATCTCCACATCATCCTCCAAAAGAATGGTTATGGTATCCCCGTTTTTACCGGACAAAGTGCCTACAAAATCCCGCATGCCTTCCACCGGACGAATGAGACGCACCGCTACAAGGTGGCCTGCAAATTGGGCAAAATGGGCATCCCGGGTAAGCCGGCGCTCCACCCCGGGGGAAGAAACCTCAAGCACATAGCTCTGGTCGATAGGATCTGCCTCGTCCAATAGCTTATCCACCGCGCGGCTCACCGCTTCGCAATCGCCAATGGTCACGCCGCCTTCCTTATCAATAAAATACCGCAGAAACCAGGAGCTGCCCTCTTTTTCAAAGTGGACATCCCACAACTCCAGCCCCAATTCCTTGAGCACCGGAGCAATGAGTTTCTCCGCAATTTCCACGGTACTGCCCTTTTGTGGTTTGGTCAAATGACACTGCCCCTTTCCGGGTTTTCTCTGCATTTTGGGTTGTGTAAGTATCGAGAAAGACCCTAACATAAACAAAAGAGCGGGTTGTTTCCCACTCTTTTGCCAATTCATTCTATCCAATGTCAATAGTGTACCATAGAACAGGGAAAAATGCAAGCATTATTTCCAAAACCTTGGCGCACAGTGCCATTTTGTATGTGTTACGTCAAAATCCTCCCGCAAAGGCGGCAACTGGTGATAAACCTAGGAGATATACTGGAAACAATGCTTCCACTTTGTCATGCACAATGGTGTCTTATTCCTCCATCTGCTTGCCCAAAAAGGCCGCCGCAGTGGAAATCAGCTTTACTTCGGTGTCTCCTGCAGAAACCGAGCTGTCGTCAGAAAGCAGCATGATGGATCCGCAAACATCACCGGATGTGATAATGGGTGCGCTCACAATAGCATAGCGGTCCACACCCTCCACCGGCTGCAAGCGGGTTGCTTCCCCGGCGGTATATGCATAGGATTTGCGCTGGTCCATACTGTCTTCCAGTGCGGCAGAAACCCTGCGCTCCAGCATCTCTTTTTTGGGAATACCGGCCACCGCGATAACGTGGTCTTTGTCACACACCACAACTGCAAAACCGCTGGTACGATGCAACACCTCAGCATACTGAGCAGCAAAGATGCCCAGCTCGCCCAAGGGGGAATATTTTTTAAAAATTACCTCTCCATCGTTATCGGTGTATATTTCCAGCGGGTCTCCCTCGCGAATACGCATAGTTCTGCGTATTTCTTTTGGGATTACCACACGTCCCAAATCATCAATTCTCCTAACAATTCCAGTTGCCTTCATAAAAGATTTTTACTCCTTCCTTGATATGCCTGTGAATAGAAGTTCACGGATATATATCTCTTAAAATGCGAAGTGAAAGGTTCTTTGCCAATTATAGTATTATTGAAAGAGATATATAACACATTAGGCGGCGCCAGGGCCAAAGCCAATCACCCCGCGCGTTTTCCCCGCCGCAGCGTGCCATATAGAATATCTAAACTTATATGTTTTGCCAACAAAAACGCCCACGATAATTCTATACGGTATCCTGTTCATTCAAAGCCAATATGAAGAATATACTTGGTGTATTACGGGTCAGTTTCTAGTATTTACTCGGTTTGTAATTTTATTCTTGTTAAATCACAAATTTGATTTTTCGCCAATGATTGGAGAAACTACCCAGGAAGACTCAGAATATATTGGTATTATTTGAATTAATGGTCATTTTATGGTATATTATTTTTGTTGTTTTTTCAATGAAATTTCCTGGGATTTTCCCTGGTAATTATTGGCACATGCTTATTAAGGAGGCTTTTGTTTATGTCAAAGCCTATTATTCAGGTGCTGGGGCTACGCAAGATTTACAACATCGGCAGCGAGCAGGTTGTGGCGCTGGATTCTATCAATTTGGAAATTGCCACAGGGGATGTATGCTGTATTGTGGGCACCTCAGGATCAGGAAAATCCACCCTACTCAACCAGCTTGCCGGTTTGGAAAAACCCACCAAAGGCCAGGTGTTGGTTGCCGGGAAAAACATATCCAAGCTCACCGAAAACCAGCTTGCCCGGTTTCGCCAGCAAAATATCGGCTTTGTATTTCAGTCCTACAATCTAATGCCAGCTATAACCGCACTGGAGAATGTGAGCATGCCACTGGTTTTCCGGGGAATGGACAAGCTTCGCCGCGAAAAGGCCGCCAAACGCATTTTAAAGGAAGTGGGTCTTTCCAACCGCATCAACCACAAACCCTCTCAGATGTCCGGTGGTCAGCAGCAACGTGTGGGTATTGCCCGGGCATTTGTTGCAAAGCCTAAGATTATCTTTGCAGACGAACCTACCGGCAACCTGGACACCCGCACCACAGTGGAAGTGATGCAGATGATGGTGCGGATGTGTAAGGAAAACAACCAGACACTGATTCTTGTAACCCATGACACAGAAATTGCCCAGTATGCCGACCGGGTGGTCACGATACGGGACGGCAATATTGTAGAGGATAAACCAGGGCCACTGCCCCAAATTCTAGATCAGCTGATGCAGCCCCCACCCCCGCCGCCCCCGTCACCTTCGGACAACCTGGAGGATACCGATGCCATAGCCAAAGCAGTAGGGCTTTTGGAAAAACCGCCTCCGCCATCCAAATAACACTATTTGTTGCAAGAACAGGCTGTATACTGCTCCTGTAACTACACAAGGGGTACTACAAAAACAAGGGAGAGTTACATGAACAAGCCCACACGAATTCTGGCACTGCTATTGGCATGTGCACTGCTCATTGGCGCAGCCAGCAGCTTGCTGATGTTTATGGCTTCGGCAGCTGAGGAATTGGACAAGCAATATTCCGGTTATTTCGTATATGAAATCAAAAACAATAGGCAAACCCAGGTGTATGATTT
>CAYNCW010000026.1:0-13886 GCA_964395635.1 uncultured Oscillospiraceae bacterium | reverse complement strand
GGAGCCATAGGGAACTTGTATTGGAGTTGGCCCGACATAAACTCACTGGAAGGGGTATTCGCTTGGTTTGCATTTTTAAACCATGTCAGGGTATTGAAATCTCCTGCCATATCCCATCCGGGATTGTTGCCCACAACATTGTAGTTGGCATAGCTATACTCTGCCTCTCCAGTGACACCACAACCACCATTTATGTAAACATCAGTGGGAGGCCCAAAAATTTGGCCGGAGGTATAGCAATATTCTGTGTATCCATCATGTCCCATTATAGCGCCGCTGTCGGAAAAAGCATTGACGATAGAGCTGGTATAACTGTCCTTTCCAACAAAAAATACTGATGTATCACCGCCGCCAATAAGACCGCCTGCCTTACCGGAAGCAGAAACATTGCCAGAGGAAGCAACATTATCTATATAGGGATCAGGATTTGTACCGGGATTAGTATTTGACATCATTCCTACAAAGCCGCCTACATCCAAAATGCCGGATGTATGGCCTGTTGCAAATGAAACACGTATGGTTGCATTGTCAGACATTTGCCCCACAAAGCCACCCACCATATTGGTGCCCTGTATATCGGCGGTGGAGTAGCATTCCTCCACTAAAGACGGATTGGGATTACCCGCTATATAACCGATTAAGCCACCAACAGAGCTGAATCCGATTATCTTACCAGTGGTATAACAATTGCTTATGGTGGTATCTCCAGCATGCCCCACCAAAATACCCGCGCTGCTTGCCGTAAATATGTAGGCATCTTCAACACCAATGTTTTGGATAGTGGCATCCTTGGTGTATCCAAACAATCCGCTGGCATCAGTTGAAGTATCGTCAATGGTAAGCTTTTTAAGCTTAATGTCCCCACCGGCACCCTGGAAGGTTCCCATAAAGGGAAAGCTCTCTTTTTCACCGATAGGCCGCCAGCTGGAAACAGCGGACATGTCTATACTATTGCCAATGGTGATGGTTTTGCCGGCAAAACTATCAGTTTCTTCATACACCAGCTTTGCAAGGCCTAATAACTGTTCAACATTGGTGAGGGTAAAACTTGAGAGTGTTGCGTTATACCAGGTTGTATCAGGTTGTGGGGCAGCACCATACAAACGAAACGGAGTATACATCTGGTAAATAAGCTTGCAGTTCTCGAAGGTGCTGGTCTTGGCATCCAAATACAGGTAACCGGCAACATTTTCAAGGTTATCCGGCTCACGGACACCCAAAGTAACATTGCGTACATCGGCATTTTCCACGTAACCAAACAACATGGCAAACATGGCTTGGCTAGGATCAGAGGTTAACCCGCCGATTACCTTTTCATTGCCCTGGAAATAGCCTTTATAGGGGTGCAGCTGGGAGCCGATTGGCTCCCACATCCCCAGTTCCCATAGGTTAATATCCTCTTGGATGACAATCATTTTGTTGGAGAAATCTTCCCCTTGATTAACGCGCTTGCTAATATCATATAACTCCCCTGGGGTGGAGACCAAGATGGTCTCTCCGCTAAAGCCCAAGCTTTGTCCCAAGGTTTCGCTTTCCCCTAATATTCCGCTTTCGCCCAGGGCAGCAAAGGCCTGCAGTGCGGGCGATACAATGCCACTGGTGATTAACAAACAACCAGCCAGAACCAGCCCAATTACTGTATACCAGGCACGTTGTATCCTATTTACACCTATCTTCATGCCTCAGATCCCCCTTTTCTTCTGCGATAGACAGCAAACCCTGCTGCAATACCTGCCACACCCAAAAGACCGGTTAACAGGAGAATACGCATGGATTTGGACGGTTTATCCTGTTCTGGAGAAACTCCTACAAAACTGTCTATCTCTGCCATAGTTTGCTGTACCGGGGGTTCGTTGAGCTGAGTGTAATAGGATCTCCTGCTCTCCATTTCCTCCGGGGTGAGATCCAGGAACATATCCCAATCATTGTTCCAGTCGGGAACTTCTCGGTTTAGCAGCACATTTCCATTAGTAACTACAACCGTTTTGTTATTAAAACCGGAACCATACCCAATGGTGCGGGTATAAGAAGCGCCGCCAAATTTCTTTTCAGCGATTACATATTCTGTGTCTTCCAATCTGGTTAGCACAGCGCTTGCCCATCCGTCCGCATCCACAAGGACATCCGCAACAGGAATCAGTTTGTGTTCGGAGGCATCGTATTTATAGAAGTAGAATTCCTTGCCCGCAACCTGCTCTCTGGTCAGCCCACCGTTGTATAGGTTGTAAGCAAACTCTACCCGTCCATGGAGGCTTCCCACATATTCAAATCCCAGCTGTACTGCCAGGGTATCTTTACCAATGTCCCTGGTGATATAAGAATCCTCTAGCAGACGTACCTTTAAGGGATAGATGCTTTGCTCTAACGGAACTGACTGCATTTCTTTTCCGTAGAACTTCCATCTAAATGCAGGGTAGTTGAGCTCCAGGCGGTTGTATGGGTGAGTGCGGAGCATGTCTATAATCTCAGAGGGCATATCCATATACTGGTACTTTTTCTGATCTTCCCCTTCATCAGGAATTGGCATCTTGGGATGAATTGTGCGGCCAACACCATAGTTGAGATCATAGAGCATTACATCGTTACGCACCTTTTTCCAGAAAGTATCCTCATTGGGATCCTTTGCGTCTTTGATGGTAACCGTGAACTTCAGTCTTACCCGATCCTCAAGCTTGCTGTGGTTTGCAGAGGAGCAAGGGGCAGAACCATCACACAAGGTTAACACCTGCTGTGCAGTTTCCATTTTTACAATATATCTGCCATTTTCGCGGTATTCGTTGCTACCGTGATCAAATCGCACCTTGGCTGTATCCGCAAAATTGAGGGCAACAAAGTCAAAGCCTTCTTCGATCTTCTTCATCCACTCATAGTCGGTTAAATCTTCGTCGGCTTCATAGCTCATATAGCCGGTGTTGAAGCTATACTTTAAGCCTCTGTCCAGGTAAACAAGGGTTTCTTTTACATCGGTTGTAATCCTGTTACCAGAAAAATCTACCATATAGAAATACACCTTGACTTTTCCTGGATAAGGGGCACTTGCTTTGTATGCTGCCCAATCTGCAGCATCCACCTCAGCTTCAACCCCCACAGGCTGTTTCTGTCCTCTGGAATTTGTATAGCTTGCCCTTGCACTGCCGCGTAACAGGGCGGTAATATCGGTTTCGTTCTCTGGCAGAAGGGTGTGAGCAACCTTAGGCGGATCAGAATCCCACCCGGGTAAGCTGGATATTTCTACTGTTAAAATGCCTCGGCTGCGCATTCCCTGGTTATTCAGTGCAAACACATGGACATTGTATGCCCCTGCTGTGTGGGAACTGCCGATAACAGCTGGATCCACATAGTAATATACCCCAGGGGTGGTGAGAGCGCTCAGGGTTGCCTTGGGATCGTTGACAACAGTGGTTATTTGGATTGCGGTATCCAACCCCTTTGCAATGCTGTGCATAGCTTGGTTGCTGCCATACAGTTCATAGACTTCAAACCACGTTTTTACATCGTTTAAGGTAAGGGGGGTATCCACATAAATGGATTTGTTCGTATCCATAACAATATAAGGAGCATACCGGGAAATCGTTTGGAATTCCAGGGTTATTTCCTCACTGTAATTGCTCTTGGGTCTAAGGGCAGCATCTATTTCTACAACTGCACCTCTGGGGATGACCAGCTTGTAGTAACGTCCCTCAACCAGCTTGAGATTTGGCAGGGTAACCTCGTATTTGCCGCCTATGTTGTTAATTGTGATATTGGCAGCATCACAAGGCAACACAGCCTGCATAGTGTAAGGATCACCATCTGCCTTCTTTGCAGACAAGCGAATCATACCCTGTGCTGAGGGATTGTGGATAACCGGATCATTAAACACCAGTTTGGGAATATCGGTGGTTTGAATGGGGGTGGTTCCCATTGGATACCGTGCATCAACGTCCTCGCTCAACAAACCATCCTGCAAGGTCAGGTTTTTAAAATTCTTTTCCAAAGTGACGCCGTCCACGGTTATACTGGCTTTTAAATTGAAATTCTTTACGTCGCTGTTGTCGTGTGTATACAGAATTTGGGAGTTGTCGCCCCTTTTGGTTAGAATAGAAGACCCACCAATGAAAATTGGGTTATTGGCACTGTCGGTAGCTGTCCAGGTAATGGTGTTGCCATTTAAGGTTTTATCCACCAGCCGAAATTCTTTGGAGCCATACAGTGTTGTTTCCGGGTTTGGGTCATCCAAAAGAACCGCTACCGATGCAAGTCCTGTAATATGGGATAAATAGGGGGTATTGGCACCCATTGTGTTCTTTAAATAGGGGTAATACCCTTTTATTGAACTCCAGTATAAATCATTTGGTTTCCATGCACCGCCTGTGAGATAGTTGGTTTTATAAAAAGCATTTCCATCCATTTTGGCTTGCTGTGCTGTTTCACTTTCAATTCTACCTTCATCAGGTCGTACGCCATCAACAGTGCTAATATCAAAAACATTGTTGGTGGTGTAGTAGTCCAGATAGGGAATAAAGTTGTTCTCCAAGCTGGAGTCGGTAAAATTGCTATCAATGCCAAAAATGGGGTTAGGCATGGTAAGAAAAGCATCAGCGGGTAAATCCAGATCTGATACAAAGTTATCACTCAAAGAGTTATATGAATTTCCAACATCACTTAACAAACCACTGGCATTATCCGCAAGAAATTTGGTCGCTAAGACGATATTTTGACTGATACCGCTGTAGGAAGCACCGGGGCCTTCTGTAATATTCGCAATACCGCTTGCTGTTGCTCCTTCAAGCACACAGTTATAAACAGCGCACTGAGTAACCGCCACATTGTGGTTTTCGTGCACAATGCCGCTTGCGCTCCCAGAGGGAGAATACACAGTGGTGTTCATAACCACACACTGAGCAATAGGGCGGATCAGGGGGGCATATTGGTCGTAAAATTGATTATGTACGATACCTGCAGCTTGTCCTGCGCTAATGTAGCTATCCTTTATCACAACGCCTGTTATGCTGGATTCGCTTTTAGATGCCAAGATTCCAGTATCGCTAGTAGTTTCTACAGTCGCGTTATCGATTATCAAATTGTTTATGGAACCAGCCTGTATGTGGCCAAATAGACCGCCTGGGTCTGTAACCTTTATATTGCTGATAACACAAGTGTTTCCAATGAGATGGCCCTTAAAAGGATTGGTATTGTCACCAATGGGAGTCCAGTTATAATTGGAGCCATTTAAGTCTAGGTTTACTTCAAGGTATATAGTTTTCCCCGCAAAGGATTCTGCACCAGTGTTTACCAAATTTGCAATTTGAGCCAGTTGCTGTGGGGTAGTGATCCCTATCATCTGGGAGGAGGTGTTGAGACTTGTGTCCTGTGTACCGTCCCAGGGAGGGGGATCGGAAAACGGACGAATACCGGCAGCAAACAGTCCAAACAATCCCCACTTTTTAAAGCAACCAGTGATGGTACTGCGTACAGCACTAAAATAAAGGCCGCTAATGCTGTTTGGTGCATCTACCTTTTTTAGTATGACATCCCGGATTGTGGCTTCATACAGAAAGCCAAACAAGCCACCAAGAGAGGCCTCCTCTTCACTAGCGTCTTCGGAAGCATTTTCTTCACTGCCATCTTCGGAAGCATCATCGTTGGCAGCTTTTTTATTCACGGTGATACCAGAGATGGTCTTATTCCCACCATCAAAGGTTCCTTTAAAGGGTGTGCTTGCTGAATAGCCTATGGGAATCCACTGCTCCTTGGCATCCAGCACAATATCTTCGGTGATAGTGACAAGCACGTGTGCCATGTCATCGCCGTTATTCACCCGCTGGGCTAAAGCCTTAAGACCAGCAACGTCAGAGATTTCAATTTGTTCCCTGTACTCTTGCTCTTGCTCCTCCTCTTGGGTGGTATCCTCCTCGGATTCGTCAGAGGGCAAATTATCGCTGTCGGTTGTTTCATCCGACATCCCCAGATTGTCCAAAATAGATCCATTAAGGCTTGTTTGGGCGTAGCCCAATACAGTTAATGGTTGCATCATCAAGCAGATAACAACCAAAATCAGCAATATTCGCCCCAAAGCATTGCTGGTGTTGGCTGCGTTTTTATGCTTTGTATAGAATTCATGCATTAAACAAAACACCTCAATTACAGTATTATTATAAAAAACGCTGTTGATTGCTTCTATCCTTCCCCCTTGTTAAAGTTGTTGCTGGTGCCACATGCAATGCGGAAGTTGCGATCTGGCAGAAATATATCCGCTAGGGTAAGTTTCCAAATACACATGTCCAACATTTATCTTAAGGCATCCTGCCTTACCACAACCAAACATTTTGAGCGCATCGTCAAATGCTTTTTTGGCGATACGCAGAATTGTGATTATGCAAGTTGTTTATAGATTGGCAACTTCTTTGCTTAACTGCCATTTGCAGTAGTAGTTGTTTTTTTACAAATTCAACCTGGTTCTTTTAAACTATAGAAATGCTACGAATTTTGTATAGAAACATTTTGAATGTACTGTTTCAATAATAACGGATTTTTTAATAATGTCAAGGAACATTACCATGGATTTTATAGATTCGGACAAAGTTTGTTTATCTTGGTAAAAAATTCATATTAATTTGGAATGAATTTACTATATATTTTTTCCCATCTTACAAATGGCTTTGTTATAAGCTTTACAAGATTTTTGTACGGAAACAATCCATTCAAACTGTTACGAAGGGAATTATTTCCTCACCCAAGCCTCGACATTTAATGATATTCTATATAAAAATAGCTTGGAGGAATGTTCTGTGGCAACCACTCAACCCATTCGCGATAAAAAGCAGGTAAAGGAAATCCTGCAATATTACCACCGCAAAAAACAATGGCGAAATTATGTATTAATTGCCCTAGGCCTTTATACGGCATTGCGTATCAGTGACCTGCTGACTCTCACTTGGGATAGTGTATACGATTTTCATGGGAAGCAGTTTCGCAGCCACATATGCATTACTGAAAAAAAGACAGGCAAGGCCAAAGCCATTGCACTCAATGCTGAAGCACTTGAGATTCTCAGACAGTATTTTTGTGTATATAAGCAGGTGGAAAAGGACAACTTTTTGTTTGCAAGTAAACGAAAATTCAAAACTCCAATTAGCCGAATACAGGCATGGCGCATTATTCGGGAAGCAGCAGAGGCGGTAGGACTAGAAGGTACAATAAGCTGTCACAGCTTGCGTAAAACCTTTGGATATCATGCGTGGAAAACGGGAGCTCCCCCTGTTGTAATAATGGATATCTTCAACCATTCCTCATTTGAAATCACTAGACGGTATTTGGGAATTTGCCAGGATGATAGAGATACTGTTTACAACAAAATGCAGTTTTTAATTTCGTAAGAGTGCAATATCTGGCTGGCTGGAGAATTTGCTTGCAACATTTATACAATAATTTATATAGTTTTTACTTCATAAGCTTCGCTTCTAAAGTGGAGCCTTTTTTATTGGATTGTGAAAAAGGAAAGCAACAAGAATAAAAAATCCCTCAATCCTTGTTGCTTTGCCTATTTATAATATTTTGTTTAACATTTTGTACCAATATCTTTTTGTCATGCATCTCAAAGCATACAACAAAGCAATTCATATACGCTTGTCATTTGCGCATTAATTTTATATACTGATACTCAGTGGTCAGCAAACCAACATACCTTGTACCATAAAAGACTAAGATAGCCGTAGAAAGAGGGTAGACGAATGATACGCCTTGCAAAAAGTTCGGATCTCAGTAGGATATTGACAATTTATAGCATTGCAAGACAATACATGATTGATACCGGCAACACTACACAGTGGAAAGCAACACACCCCTCTGTAGAAATGCTTGAAAATGATATTGCAGTGGGGCAGTTATATGTTATTGAAGAAAACAACGTAGTTCATGGCGTTTTTGCATTTATCATTGGTGAGGATCCCACCTATACATATATTGAAAACGGTGCCTGGCTCAACAATCAACCATATGGCACCATTCATCGTATTGCCAGTAGTGGAGAAGTAAAAGGAATGTTTGATCAGTGCCTGAGTTTTTGTAAAGAGAAGATGGATACTATACGCATTGACACACACGAGAATAACCATACCATGCAGCATCTCATCTTAAAAAATGGATTTAAACAATGTGGTATTATTTATATTAGTGACGGCAGCCCTAGAATCGCCTATCAATACGCAGCGGATGAACCAAAAGAGAACTAGATTTTAAGGCATATAAAACCAACCGCCTCTGACAGTAGACATGTCAGAGGCGGTTAAACTGATAAGGTGGCGTTGGTGGAGCAATCCACCAACGCCACCTGTTTTGTACTCTGGGATTGATGATAACCCCACCTAAGAATATGTATCTACTGTTTAATAAACCTGCACCCGATAAGCTGTGGTTTGTGGCGGTATACTCATGGTCTGAAAATCAGCATGGGTTACCTCAACCAATTGTCCGGGATGCAGTGCTTGCAATGGGATTCTAGTGCCATCTCGATCTAAAATCACAGTTTCACTGGAAACAGCGAATCTCATTTGCTCATTCATATTGTAGGGATTGCCAGTAATGAAAAAGCTATTATTGACATCTACGCTTACAATACGATCAGTTCTGGTAAGGGTGGATGGAAGTTGTTGCGGCGGTGTTGGTGGTTGTGGAGACATTGGTGGCTGAGGTGGTTGTGGGTTGTGCATTCTGCGATGAACAACAATGCGCAAAGCATTGGACTGGGGCGGAACGCTGTTTGTCATAAAAGGGGAAAACTCGGCATCTACCCACATTCCTGGACGGATGTCGCATAAACAGAAGGGTAAGCCCGATTGGCTTCTAATTAAGGTGTTTCTGTTTACATTCAGTCTAAGAACCTCTATAAAGGTCATGTTATTCTGACCCCTAACAGCATAGGAAACCAACAGATGGCCGGTTCTACCGTTGTTGGATGTGGATACTTCCTCAACAAAAGCCGAATCGATACGCCAGACATTCCTTCCCCGTGTTATGGTTCCACGATTGTCTGCATTAGTGGTATTCATAAAACTCCTCCAAAATTATAAAGTTTTGTGCATATTTGATTATTACAGTATATTTTCCTCATTCCAGAAGTGTGAGATGGGTGCACTTGCTACTGAGTGGAATAATGGGCCAAATAACAGATATTATTTTTACAATACAATCTTTTAAAATGTTTTTTGCAGCGCATTTGTTTCCATATTAGCAAGTAATTTACTGTACTATTTCTAAGACATTCTCATACGCTAACTATACCAATAAGGAGATGTAAAAGTATGAATGAGCTGTTTATAGAAGTAGGAAATAAAAAAGAACCTATACAGCAAGATATAATAGAAAAATATCATTTGAAAAAAGGCATCAAATCACCCTTTTCAGGTACTGCTATTGTAGATAGAAATGGTGATGCAACTGCACAGTATACAGAACATGCAAGAATTACTGATGTAGAAGAATCGCAAATTATCTATACAACATCCGAGATTCTCGGCTGAGTTTACAGTGTAGGAGTGAAAAAGAATGGATCCCAGAAGGTTTACAGAGTATGATTGGATCAATGGAGAAATGGAAAAACCAATCTCTGATTTTTATGATGTGTACGATACTGATCTTGCAAGAGATAACCTAGAAAATGACATCCCTGCTGCGGATTTAGAAGATTTATAAATTAGGAGGGAGTATATGATTACAAATAGTCCTTTTATAGGCATTGGGCATAACCCTGAAGGCCCGGATTTGCCACTGGGATTGGGTATGCAGTTAGCACAAGAACCAGCCGCCATGAATACATTTGGCCAGTTGTCCCAAGGGGAAAAGACAGCGTTGATCTCCTATATACAGTCTTGTACCAGTGGAGAGGATGCCCAAAATCGCATAGCAGATGTTATTCATCAATTACGAAATAATCAAACAACCTTTTAACCAAATCAGTTTAATTATAAAAGATTGGGGGCGATAAAATAACCGCCCCCAATCTTTACTCCATGGTTAAGGGTAATCTTCCGTGATACGCGCAAATTAAGCGTCGTTCCACCTCATTCCAATTCACCAGATCCCACCATTTGTCAACATAGTCGTCTCGCTTACTTTGATACTGTAAATAATAAGAGTGCTCCCAAACATCACAAACCAGGATAGGGATAATTCCCCACTGTGTAAGGTTTTGAAAATTCCCACATTGTAATATTTCCAAATGGCCAAATGCAGGGTTGTATCCCAGAATTCCCCATCCGGAGCCCTCCACCTTTTTGGTAGCAGCTAAAAATTGCGCTTTAAAGGCATCAAAGTTTCCAAAATACCAGTTTATCCAATTCAGTGTGGTTTCACCCGGTGAACCGCCCATTTGAGGAGGGGTCATAATTGTCCAGTATATGCTGTGCAGTATATGGCCGGATCCATTAAAGGCCAGTTGATTTTCCCAGTGCTGAACATATGTGTAATCTCCCATTTCTCTGGCGGTTACCATTGCAAGCTCAGCTTTGTTCAAATTCTCCACAATTTTTTTATGGTGTATATCATGGTGAAGTTCAATGATCTTTGCATCAAGGATAGGTTCAAGTGCGTCATAAGCATAGGGGAGTGGAGGTAAGGTATGTTTTCCTGGCTCAACCGGTAAAAATTCCACCATTTCCATAAACTATCTCCTTTTTTAAGATACTTCAATATATGATAGTATAGATTGGCTTATGAGATAAATTTGATAGGCATCCCCCATTGCATTGTGTGCAGACAATTAAAAATCCCATAAGAAAACCGCTTGTCTAGCAGAATATCAAGAGAATTGCAGTCATAGGCATGGTATCAGAGGTGATATCATCTTGCATGAAATTACAATTGGCGACAAGACGTATAAGATACATACAGATGCTGATGAAAACCCCGTAAAGGTGAGCAGATATAATCACACCCACAAACTGTATATTACCCTTTCCTTCAGTAGCTGCCAGCATACAGTAGCCTACAAAACCCAGGTTCAAGATATCCTAAAATCGTTGTATCTAAACGGGATAACCCAAAACCAGTAACCAGCTATAACAAGGGGGATCTTCTGTGGCCAGTACCGATAAAAAAAGAGTTGGGGTATTGCTGCGTGTCTCAACAGATATGCAGGTTACCCAAAGCAACAAGCAAGAGAGCGATATACCCACACAGAGAACTGCATGCAACCGGTTTATCCAAACAAGAGATGACTGGGAGCTGGAAAAGGAATATGTGGAAATTGGAGTTTCCGGCTTTAAAAATAAAATGGTAGACAGGGACAAGGTAAACGAGATTATTGGGGATATTCAAGAGAAACGTATTGATGTACTGTTGGTGTATATGTTTGATAGGCTTGCAAGAACAGAGGACGAGGCACCTGCAGTGGTCAAACGATTGGTTATGATGGGCGCAGAGGTCTGGTCCTGCCGTGAAGGGCAGATGAAGTTTGACAACCATATTGATAGCCTGATGAACTTTATCACCTTTTGGCAGGCAGCAGGAGAGTCTAAAAAAACATCAGAGCGTGTAACCACCGCCATGACCCAAATGGCGGAACAAGGCCAATATACAGGGGGGAAGCCACCCTATGGATATAGGACGGTGGATACAGGTAGGCTGACAAAGAAGAAGCTCCCGGAAAAGATGCTGGTTATTGATGAATGCCAGGCACGGGTGGTTCGCATGATGTATGATTTGGCGGGTCTTCATGGCTATGGAAGCCGCAGAATTGCCAGATATCTCAACGAAAATGGCTACTGTACCCAAAACGGCAAGCAGTGGATTGGCTCCACCATTGCCACCCTGTTGGCAAACCCCATCTATAAAGGTGTGAAAGCCTATAAGAGGACAACATCCAAAGGGGAAATAGGTTTTCAAAAAGGGCAACGGAGAATTCCGGAGGAGGAGTGGATTTTAGCCCCCTACACTCCCCAGCTCGCAATTGTATCTCAAGAGCAGTGGGATAGAGCTGCCAAAACACGAGCAAAGAATTGGCAGGGACGAAGCAAAGAGACAGGCGGCACCAATGGCGGATGGACAAAGCTGTTGTTGACAGGATTTATATATTGCGGGTGCTGTGGCGCGGCACTGATGCAAGGGTATAGCTCCTATTCTTGGATCACACAAGACCAAAAAAGACATACCAAAAATTTTCCCAATTACAAATGCAGTGGAAAATCCAGCGGTGCAATCGGCTGCACAGCAAGGACCTCGTATTCCCAATCCACCATTGAAGGGGTGGTTTTGGAGGAGATAGGGCATTACCTTAATGCGTTAAGCCTCATTGATTTATCCGGCGATATACATAAACTATTTACAACAAACCTTGCTTACGAGCAGTCTGTGGTGAAAGATCTAGAGAAAAAAGTAAGCCTTACAGAAAAAAGGATTGCTGGGCTTGAACAGGAGATACTAAAAATTGCCTGTGGAGAAAGCGCTTTACCAAGAGAAAAATTATCAGAAATGTTTGAGAAAGAATCACAGCTGCACATACAACACAAACAAAATTTATCCAATGCACAGCGTGTTTACAATGAAAAAATGGCAGCATCCACCGGCTTACAGGCTTTGCAAAAGGCGGTTCCAGTATGGCAGGATGTTTTTGACAGAGCAGATTTAGCGGCAAAAAAGGTAATGCTTGCAAAAATGATCCAGAGGGTCACAGTTTGGCCTGAGAAGGTGGAGGTAAACCTCCACATGGAAATTGAAGAGTTTTTCAGGCTGGGTTGCTACCAACAGCCCCAAAATTGTTCGGATAGGAGACCCTATTGAGCCAAAACCTCGTCAAATTAATAACCTTGAAATTATTGCTCCATTACTTGATTTTTATGTGGATTGGTGTGTTCCGATACGCCCAAGTCGTCACAAAAAAGTGCAACTATATTAGGGAAAAGGTTCTTTCACTATTTACAGTGAAAGGGCTTTTTATATATGCTGCACATCTGACCCCCAGTTTGAGTGTCTACGACGAAGTAGTAGAGGTGGCGGAGTATGAGTGAGATTTTGAATGAGGGTATCAAGGAAAACCTTGATGCCCTCAAAATGCGTAATACCATCCAAATCCTCGACAACTATCTGGAACGGGCCATCAAGAATGATTTGAACACTGTGGATATTCTGAGTAGCGGTATCGCATTCTACACTTGTGGGTTTTCTGATCAATGCTTGGTCTGATGTTTTAGATAGGCATAAAAATTCCTCCTGTATATTGTAGGCTGGAGAAAGTCGCTCTCCGGCTTACAGAATACGGGAGGAGTTTGGGTTGAGCTATTATCATACTTCAGTAATACGAATAGCAGGTATCTTTTAAGTAATTCCCATTTGTCTTTCAACTTTTACCATGATACATCATATGTTGTGTGCAACACTATGGCGCAGATTGGGATATAAGCAATTACCTTTGCTTACAGCTTTCCCTTATAACGACTTTTGATGGCAGCACTACTTTTTTAGGTATACTCCTACCGTCAAACTGCTCCAGCAACAGGTCTACAGCAGCCCTACCCATATGATATTGGTTTACGTTTATTGATGTGAGCGGAGGGGTCATAAACTTACATTGATTTATATCGTTAAACCCTGTAATCGAAAAATCTTTTGGCACGGAGTATCCCAAATCCGAAATTGCCTTCATAGCGCCTATTGCGGCAACGTCATTGCCAATTATAAATGCGTCTGGCAAAGGTTTGTGCTCTTGCAAGGCTCTAGACATGCTATCGTAACCACTTTCCATTGTAAAGCTGCCTTCGTAAATATATTTATCAATATCTGGTATTTTATGCTCAAAATAACTGCGAAACACTTTTTCTCTTTCATCGGGGAAATATTCACCGTCAACAAACGCTTCACCGCCAATATAAACAAAGCTGCGGTGGTTTAAATCCTCAAGATATTTAAAAAGC
>CAYNCW010000025.1:0-13947 GCA_964395635.1 uncultured Oscillospiraceae bacterium | reverse complement strand
GCCCGGGGATTTTTTAAGCCAACTGCGCTTACAATACTTCCGAAAAAATTATATAGTCAACAAGACACGTTTTTTCCAATAACCATGCAGGTTATAATCAAATGGTTATGACTTTTATTTTTATATTTGTATTTGTTTCTGAGGCAAGTGGAATGTATAATAAGCTCAACAAAGCACCCCGTATGAGAAAGGAAGATGAATATGGGAAACACTGCTCAATACAATCCATATGAAAATGTTATTGCCACCATAAAAAATGCTGCCGCAATCTTGGCACTCAAAGAAAGCGACTACATTGCAACCATGTATCCGGAAAGAGAGCTGAAGGTATCCTTCCCGGTGCGTATGGATGACAACACCGTCCGCGTGTTTGAAGGCTATCGTGTTCAGCATTCCAGTTCCAGGGGGCCCTGCAAAGGCGGCATCCGGTATCATCAAGATGTAAACGCCGATGAAGTAAAAGCCTTGGCAGCGTGGATGACCTTTAAATGCGCAGTTGTTGGCATCCCCTATGGTGGGGCAAAGGGGGGCATCAAGGTAGATCCCAGCACTCTATCCAGGGGTGAACTGGAGCGCCTTACCAGAAGATACACTGCCATGATCGCGCCGCTTATCGGACCGGCACAGGATATCCCTGCTCCGGATGTCAACACAAACGGCGACATTATGGGCTGGATTATGGATACATACAGTATGCTAAAAGGACACGCGGTTCCCGGTGTTGTCACCGGTAAACCCATTGAGATTGGCGGCTCTCTGGGACGGCCGGAAGCAACTGGCCGCGGGGTGATGATTGCCACAAGAGAGATTCTGAAAAAGATGAATATTCCTATGGAAAAGGTGCGTGTGGCTGTCCAAGGTATGGGTAATGTTGGCAGTGTCTCGGCGAAGCTTATCTCCCAAATGGGTGCCAGCATTGTGGCTGTGAGCGATGTTTCCGGCGGTATCTACAACCCGGATGGACTGGATGTCCCGGTGGTGCTCAGTTACCTGGCAACCAAAGGCAATTTGCTTAAGGACTATGAAGCGCAGGGTATCCAGCGGGTAAGCAATCAAGAGCTTTTAGAGCTGGATGTGGAGGTGCTGGTGCCTGCCGCTTTGGAAAACCAGATTACCGAAGAAAATGCTGCAAATATCAAAGCCAAACTGATTGTGGAGGGTGCCAACGGCCCAACCACTGTAGCAGCAGACGCTATCCTAGAGAAAAACGGTGTTGTTGTTGTGCCGGATATTCTGGCAAATGCAGGCGGCGTTGTGGTCTCTTACTTCGAGTGGGTGCAGAATATCCAGTCGCTTGTGTGGGATGAAGCCGAAGTAAACAAAACCCTCAATCGGATTATGTGCAATGCCATTGAAGAGGTGTTCACCTTACACCAGGAAAAATCCATAACACTGCGCACAAGCGCCTATGCAGTTGCACTGGAAAAGCTGGTGAAGGCCAAGAACATACGTGGAATTTTTCCATGATGCAGCCAACCATACAATAAGCATGAAATACTTAGCTATAAGACTGCCAATGTAATTGGCAGTCTTATAGCTATATTACTATGCAATGATAACCGATGGCCGTTGGTTGACATTGCCTGTAATGTGTACTATAATAAAATTGGATATTTCAATAACACAGTACAGAGGATACCCGTGTTTTTTGTGCAGGTCGTAATTGCCGGAAGGCATTATGGCCTTTTCATTTGTATATTGGATAAAGGGATTTACTATCATGATGGATAAACATGCAGGTCAATTAAAAACAGAAGTGGTTCTCAAACTGCTGCGGGGAGAGTGTCCCCTTGCTAAGCTGGCGGCAGAATACCAGCTGAGCCTCAATCAGATACTCAGCTGGAAAGAGGAGTTTCTCAGCCAGGCCCAGCAGGTTTTTCTCACATCCACCCAGTCCGGACAAGACTCCTGTCCGGACAGTGAACTGCGGTATCAAGCCTTTGCCCAGATGCTGGATCTTGCCCTAGAAGGATCCCGGCTACAACAGGTGTATGACAACAGCCCCAGAAGTTACAACGGCGAGGTGCTTTATCAGGTGGAGTGCCACACCATACAGTTGATTGGCAAAAACCAGGGCATTACAAACAACGAAATTGCCCGGTTAATGCACAAAACCCCCAGCGCTGTCTCCCAGATTGTACATAAGCTGCGCAAAAAGGGGCTGCTGGAGCAAACAAGAAACCCAGAAAACAATAGAGAATACCTGCTTTCATTAACCCCCCAGGGATGGAATCTATTTGAATTTCATGAACAATACGACGAGCGCAACTATCGCCAAACATTTGAAAAGTATTTTAGCGACATCTCAATCCAAGAGATTGAAACCTTTATTAAGCTCCAACGCAGATTCAATTCCGACTGGCTGGAGCAAATTTCAACAGTGGACTGATAAATTGTGGAAAACGTTTATCCCCTTGCCGATTTATGGCAGGGGGTATTCTATTGCTGGCGAACTTTTCCCCCAAAGTACTTGTATACAAACCTCCCCCATATTCTGTGGGAACTGATCACTTGTAAGTATGTGACAAAATACGCTATTATTTTTGATGCATTGTGTAAATTTTACAATATTTATTTGACTTTAAAGTCGTTAAGATTTAATATATTAATAGTTAAGCATATTAATAATTAAGTAGTTATCGTTTGAAAGGAGGGAGCCAAGCAGTGTCTTGGCAGAGTCATGTCAACCATTTATGAATTGAGCATGCAGTATGAGCAATATGTAACTGATTTACGCAGAGAGTTCCATATGTACCCAGAGGTTTCCAATAGCGAGGAAAAAACCAGCGCACGGGTAAGAGCCGAGCTGGACAAGTTGCAAATTCCCTATGTACAGCTGCCGCCTGCCTATGGTATTGTGGCTACCATTAAAGGCGCAAGGCCGGGCAAGAGAATTGCAGTGCGCGCCGATATGGACGCGTTGCCCATGCAGGAAGAAAAGGATGTTCCTTACAAATCCAAGATTGATGGTGTGATGCATTCCTGTGGCCACGATGCCCACACAGCCATGTTGTTGGGGGCAGCCAATGTACTTGCACAGCTAAAGGATCAACTGGCGGGTGAGGTTCTCCTCTGCTTCCAGTCCGCGGAAGAGATAGGCCTGGGGGCCAAAGAGATACTAGAGCATCTGGATCAAATTGGCGGAGTGGATCAGGTGATTGCTCTGCATATTTGGGGCAGCATACCCGAAGGTGAAATTATGCTGATTCCCGGCTCCTGTATGGCAGGGTCTGACGGCTTTATCATCAATATCAACGGCAAGGGTGGCCATGGGGCAAGGCCGGACATAGCCAACGACCCCATAAAAGCAGCTTGCGAGATGGTGTTGAAAATGGCCTCGATCCCCAGCAACTACTACGATGTGTTGGATCCTTGTGTGGTCAGCACCGGGGTAATTCACTCAGGAACTTTACGCAACATCTTTCCGGATACCGCAACGGTAGAAGGCACTATACGATACTTTAAGGTTGGCGGCAATCTTAAGGTGCACGAAAAGATTCGCGAGATTGCCAAAGGGATTGAAATTGCCAATAAGGTGCAGATAGACTTTCAGACAATCGGCAGTGTTCCGCCGGTATTCAATCACCAGGAGCCCATTCAAAAGGCCATTTCTTTAGCTAAAGAGGTGCAAGGACTCAAAGCCGTTGGTGGAGAACCCATCTGCGCTTCGGAAAACTACGGCTACTACATGATGAAATACCCAGGGTTTATGGCCTTTTTGGGCGGCATGAACCCCGATAAGGACATAGTTTATCCACAGCACCATTGTAAGTTTGATGTGGATGAAACAGCACTGCGCAAGGGGTATGAATTTGTAGCAAGATATGTGCTGGACTTTTTACAATAATCAAGGGATAATAGGAGGGTAAAACGCAATGAACAGCACAACCATAGACAATAAGTCGCGTAATAAAGGTTTTTTGGGTTGGATAGAGCGTGTAGGCAATAAAATGCCCCATCCGGTTGCACTATTTATGTACATAATTGGGTTTGTTCTGATTCTTTCCTGTATATTCGGTCTGATGGGTCTTTCGGCGATACACCCCACCTCAGGGGAAACCATTGTGGTAGCCAATCTACTCAGTGTCAATGGCCTGCTTTTGTTTATGCAGAACTTTGTAAAGAATTTTCAGAACTTTCCAGTTTTGGGTATCGTAACAGTGCTGGGTATCGCCACCGGCGTCTGTGATAGAACCGGATTCTTCTCCTCAGCAATTAAAATGTCGCTGGCCAATGTGAAGGGCAACGCAGTTGTATTTATCATTGCATTTATCGGTGTGTTGGGCAACCAGGCAGGAGATGCCTCCTTTATATTGGTTCCTGCAATTGCCGGTGCTATCTTTTACGGCATGGGCAGACATCCCCTGGCAGGTGTCTTTTTGGGATATGCAGCAGTTGGGGGCGGCTACACCACCTCGGTTATCCCCGGTGGATGGGATGTTATCCTCACCCCCATCACCATAGCATCAGCCAAGGGCATTAGTCCCGACTTTGATATGCCCCTTATCTCCGGCTACTATATGTTGTTTGTTTCGGCAATTTTGGTTACCATTACAGCAGGTTTGGTCACCATTAAGGTGATCGAGCCCATGCTAGGCAAATACCACGCAGAAGGCGCAGGGGACAGCACCGACATGACAGTCACCCCCCAAGAACGGGCAGCAGTGAAAAAAGCCGGCCTTGCTGTGCTGGTTGTGTTGGTGGCTGTGGTAGTAGCCTGTATTCCCCAAAACAGCTTTTTGAGAAACCCCGAAACCGGTTCTATGGTGTTTGGCGCACCTCTTATGAGCAGCATTCAGTTCTTTATCATCATTATGTTCCTGTTGTCCGGTTTTGTGTACGGTATTTCTATGGGCAAAATCAAAAGCATTTACGACGCCAATACAGTTATGGTGGATTCGGTAAAAACCTTGGCTCCTTTTATTGTTTTGGCTGTGGTTATAGGACAATTCCTGTTTTTGTTTGACCAGTCTAAGCTGGGTCAAGTACTGGCTATTAAAGGCGGCGAATTTTTGGCAGCCTTGCCTGTGCCTACCCAGGTGATTGTGGTACTTTTCCTGTTGCTCACAGCCCTTATCAACCTATTTATTGGAAGCGGCAGTACCAAATGGCTTCTCATGGGCCCCATTTTTGTGCCTATGCTGATGCAGCTGAATCTGCACCCTGCCTTTTCCTTAGCGGTTTATAGGTTGGGAGACTGTGCCACCAACCATCTAACCCCGCTCTTTGCTTACTTCGCGATTCTGCTGACTACCGCACAGAAATATGACAAAAAAGCAGGTATGGGCACCTTGTTCTCCGCCATGATTCCCTATTCGGCTACCTTCTTTATTGTGTATGCGGTGCAGATCGTTGTTTGGATGACCTTTAATCTTCCCATGGGTGTGGGCGGCGCTATTTGGATGAACTAATATAGGCAGTTTTAGTCAGCCGAAACAAGGCAATGAACATTGCCTTGTTTTAGCTGTTTCTCCCCCATTCATTTTTTAAAAAGGATGTAGTTTGCATTATGAAACAATATAACTTTGATACAGTGATCAACAGAGAAAATACCAACTCCATGAAGTGGGATTTCCTCCAAACCTTTTTGGGTAACCCAGCAGCGGCAGATGCCTTGCCATTGTGGGTGGCGGATATGGATTTCCCCTGTGCGGATGAAATTGTAGAAGCCATGCATAAGGTTGTGGATCAAAAGATCTACGGATACAGCTACCATGGGGACGACAGCTATTTTGAGGCTGTGCAGGGTTGGTTCTCAAAGCGGTTTGGATGGGATATAGACCGAGACAGCATTTTTTTCAGCCCGGGAATTGTCCCAGCGATTGCCTTGCTAATTCGTGCTCTTACCAATGAGGGAGACGGTGTGCTTATCCAGCGGCCGGTATACTACCCTTTCACCAATAAAATTGTAGGCAACGACCGTGTGGTGGTAAATAGCCCTCTGCTGTATAATCAGGAGACCCAGCAGTACACCATGGATTACGCTGATCTAGAACAAAAACTGGCACTGCCCACCACCAAGGGTATGATTTTGTGCAGCCCCCACAATCCAGTTGGCCGGGTTTGGACAGAAGCAGAACTGGTGCAGTTGGTTTCTATCTGCCAAAAATACGACAAGTGGATTATCTCGGATGAAATTCACTGCGATATCATTCGGGATGGCGTAACCCACTATCCTCTTGAAAAAATTTGTAGCCAGTATAAACAGAATATCATCACCTGCACCGCTCCAAGCAAAAGTTTTAATCTGGCAGGCCTGCATATCTCCAACATTATCATCAACAATCCCACTCACAGACAGGCTTGGAAAAAGGAGATTGAGGACAGATTCAGCATCGGCCTAGCCAGTCCCTTCGCTATTGCCGCTGCCAAAGCCGCTTACCAAAACGGCGAGGAATGGCTTGCCCAGGTGAATGCCTACATAGATGCCAATATTACCTATGTACAGGAGTTTGTCCAGCAAAACCTGCCTGGGGTAACCATGATTGAGCCGGAAGGCACCTATCTTGTATGGCTGAATTTTAGAAGGCTCAGCACCGACAAGGATGTGCTGGAAAAATTGATGCTGGAAAAGGCAAAGGTAGCCTTGGACGAAGGGTATGTGTTTGGAGAAGAAGGCATAGGCTTTGAGCGTATCAATGTGGCTTGCCCACGCTCCACCCTGGAGGCCTGTATGAATCGTATTGCACAGGCAGTTAAAGAGACCCTGTAAGCTTTTCTGCCTCCCCGCTACCCAGGCTTTGAATAATAGGGATCCCTATAAAAATAGGCTGTGGGCAAGCTTCTCTATGCTGCCCACAGCCGTTATATTTTGCCTACTCTTTGTGCTCCAATAATTCTTGGGCTGCCAGCAACACACCCAACCGGCCGGTGGAATAGGTCAGGCCGCCCTGCATCCAAGCAGCATAGGGCGGGCGCATAGGCCCATCGGCTGAAAGCTCAATAGAAGCCCCCATGTTAAAGGCTCCAGCCGCCATAATCACCTTGCTGTCGTAACCCGGCATATCCCAGGCTTCCGGCACCACATAGGAATCAATGGGGGCACCCTTTTGCACCCCTTTACAAAAAGCGGCAAGCTTTTCCGGGCTTCCCAGCACCACCGTTTGGATAATATCGGTGCGTTGTTCCCCCAAAACAGGTAACACTGTATACCCCAATCTGGCAAACAAAGCAGCAGCAAACACCGCGGTTTTCAGTGCCGCAGCCACCACCTCGGGAGCAAAAAATAGGCCCATATACATATTCTTGCTTTCGCTTAAGCTACACCCCACCTCTCGGCCAACTCCAGGGGCGGTCATCCGATGGGCACATAGCTCCACCAAATCCTTGCGGCCGGCAATGTAACCACCGGTGCGGGCAATGCCCCCTCCCGGATTTTTGATAAGGGAACCAATCATTAAATCTGCCCCTACCTGGGTGGGCTCGCAGCGTTCTACAAACTCGCCGTAGCAATTGTCTACCACCACCAAGGTGCCGGGGCTTGTTTCATGCACCAATGCGGCAATCTCCTGGATCTGGGCGATAGAAAGGGAGGGACGTAGGCTATAACCCCTGGAACGCTGCAAATACGCTACCTTTGCCCCTTCCACTGCTTGAGCAATCGCGGACATATTCACCTTTCCGTCAGGCAGCAAGGCCAGCTCCCGATACAAGATGCCGAATTCGGCAAGAGAGCCTACGTTTTTCTCCCGCAACCCCAGCACCCCATGGAGGGTGTCGTAAGGTGTGCCGGAAAGAGAGACAATGGTATCCCCCGGACGCAAAATTCCAAACAGAGCGGTGGCGATAGCGGCGGTACCCGAAGCAAAGCTGTGCCGGACAAGAGCATCCTCCGCGCCCATGATCTGTGCAAACACAGCGTCCAAGGTATCTCTGCCCCTGTCGCCATACCCATAGCCCGAGCTTCCCTCCAGATGGGACTGGCTAACCCTATGCTCCATAAAGGCTGCCAACATTTTGGCGCTGTTGTATCGGCAGGTTTCCTCTATGGCAGCAAAGTCCTGTTTACAGTCTTGTTCTGCCTGATCTGCATACTGCATGATGGTGGGATCTATGTAGAAAAAAGGTTCCATGGCTCCTCCTGAAATGTGTGGTTAAAGTTGGCTTAGCTTAATTTCGGCCCACTGCCCGGTGGGGGAAAATCCCAGTTTGCCGTAATACTCCGCCAAACTATCCTGGGCAATGTACAAAGCAGGGGTTAAACCCCGGCTTTGGCACCAGTGGATGAGAGAGCGGGTTATTTGGGCGGCATACCCCTTGCCCCGATAGGCCCCAAGTGTGGTTAGGGAGCCGATAACCCCATGGCTGTCGCTGGTGGTGTAGATGCCACCGGTGACAACCGGCATATCCTCCTGGTAAAGCATCACTGCGGTTCCCAACTCGTGGCGAACTAGGTGTGAGACATGGGGGTACCAGCTGTCCCAGTGGGTGGTGTTGGCCATAAAGCTGCTTCCGGCGCAGATAAGGTCGTATACCTGGCGCAGAGGTGGGTTTGTGCAGATGTGGGGTTCCAGCTGCAGTACAGGCTCTCCCAAATAGGTCATCGTGTGGGAGGAGGTGTACTCCCCAGGGAAGAATGGGGAGAGTTGCCTACAGACAAAGGGGGTAGACTCAATATAGCCAAACTCCCCCACCACCTGTAAAAAGGTGGCCAGCTCCGGAATATCCACGGTCGGGGTGGCGATAATGGTCACCCACCCGTCAAACCGGAGGATGGCCGCGGTGGGGGTGCCGTCCTCCAGCTGAGCCAGCCAGTGGGTGGCAATGGGAGAGTCGTATCCGTAGACTGCCAGCTGGGTGTGCATTCTAGCTCCCATAACCGGCTCCAGGCTGCACAGGGTAAGATAGCTTTGTTTGGTGTGGGGTGTAAGCAACCGTATCATAGCTGAGCCATCACCGGAATTAGCGCTTCCAGCAGATTGCGGGTGTGAAGAAGGTCCTCTATCTGCAAAACATTGCTGGGGGAATGAAGATACCGGCAAGGCATACTGATAGCCAGAGTGCGTGCGCCGCCTTTGGCGGTTTGGATGGCGCGCGCCTCGTTGCCACCAAACACCCCTTCTTTGCTCTGGCAGGGGATGTTTTCTCTTTTTGCGGTGTCCAGCGCGGTGGTGTAAAGCTGGTGGTCGTAGACAGTGCCCCTATCCATAAAGGACAGCACCGGGCCTTTGCCCAACCGACAGACCACCTTGTGAGGAGGGATGCCGGCTATATCCGAAGCAGTGGTGGTCTCCACCACCAAAGCGATATCGGGGTTTACGGTGTATCCGGCAGTCATACCGCCGGTGCAGCCGGTTTCTTCCTGAACAGTAAAGGCAAAGTGGCAATCCCAAGGAAGTTCACTTTGAATAAGGGAGATGAGCACAGCGCAGCCAGCACGGTCATCCAGTGCCCGGCCAAGAAGCTTATCCTCCCCCAAGGACTGAAAAGGGGCATGAAATATCGCCCGATCACCGGGCTTTACCAACGCTTCTGCCTGGGTTTTGTCTTTGGCACCAATGTCGATGTACAGCTTGTCCAGCTTTTGTGCCTCGCCTCTTTCCTTTTCCTCTTGCAGATGCACCGCTTTGGTGCCCACAACACCATAGATGCGTTTATGACCTATTTCCACCGCTTTGCCCACCACAACCCGGCTGTCGATACCGCCCACACTGGTGAACCGAAGCAGTCCGCTGTCCTCGATCATGGTGATGATAAAACCCACCTCATCCATATGCGCGCTGAGCAGTATGGAGTTTTTGGGAGTGTTTGTTCCCTTTTTCAAGACCAGCAGGTTGCCCAAGGGATCCACCGAATAGGTGCAGTGGCCTTTGATTTGGGAGAGTATATATTCCCGCACTGCCCCTTCGTCGCCGGATACACCGGGGATGGAGCAAAGCTTTTCTATATCTTGGAGCAGTTTGTCTTTCATTATGCTTTCCCTCCTGCCAATGCCTTTATATATGCGGCTATCAGCCTAGCGGTGTTGTCCACATCCTCCACAGCCACTGTTTCAATAGGGGTGTGCATATATTTCTGTGGAATGGACAAAAGCCCACAGAGAACTCCGCCCCGGCTGGTGGCAATCTGGTCGGCATTGGTTCCGGTTTTGCCTCCCATCACCTCGGTTTGATAGGGGATGTTCTCTTCCTTTGCCAAAGCCACCAATTTGTCTGAGATAGCTTGGGAAAGGATAGGGGCATAGCCAATCATAGCGCCTTTGCCCATTATACCGCATTTTTCCTTGGGGGCATCGGGGGTATGGGCAAAGGAGACATCTACAGCAATGGCATGGGTGGGGTTTACAGTAAAGGCTGCGGTTTTGGCACCCTGTCCCCCAACCTCTTCCATAGAGGTAAATGCAACGGTAAGTCCACAGTCCAGCTGCCCAAGCTGAGCCTTAAGAAGCTCCAACGCTTTAACATGGGCAACACATCCAGCCCGGTCATCAATGGCTTTTGCGCTGACCTGGTTGTTGAGTAGGGTGCGGGGTACAGAATGTATGGTGACTCTATCCCCCAAAGCAACCTTTTGGGTTGCTTTCTCCTTGGAGTATCCTATATCTATATAGATTTCCTCCACCTTTTTGTTTTTCTTCTCCCCCTCATCCTCCAAATGTGGAGGGATGGAGCACACAACCCCGGTAACCGGCCCGGTTTTTGTGTGAACAATTACGGTGGAGGCCAACAGCAGTCGTCGGTCTATGCCACCGCATGGGGCAACCCGCAGAAAGCCGTCCTCCTCAATAAAGGCAACTATCATGCCGATTTCGTCCATATGGGCATCCAGCAGCAGGTGAGGTTTTCCCTCTTTTGGGGGGCATACGGTACACAACACACTACCCAGTGGGGTGGTGGTGACCATTCCATAGGGTGAAAGAAGCTTTCTGGCATAGTCGGCGGCTTGTTGTTCCAGACCGGCAACACCAATACAGGCGGAAAACTCCAGCAGGAGTGTTTGAGTATCTGGCATGGTTTCACTTCCTTGTTTATAGTTTGCGTATTAGCCAATTTCCATACTGGAGCTTATTCGGGCAATGCATGCACCAGCTCTTTGAAATGCCGGCCTCTAGCCTCAAAGTTTGGATAGGCATCAAAGCTGGCGCAAGCGGGAGACAAGGATACGATATCCCCTTCCTTGGCTATTGTATAGGCTGTGTTTACAGCTTGGGGCAGATCAGCTGCCCGCAAAATGGTGGGGCCGCCTACCCTATACCCACAGTGGGTGGTTACAGCGGCTTCTATCTTATCCGCTGTTGGACCGGTTAATATTAAGGTAGAAACCCGCTCCACAATATCCGGCGCCAGTGGTTCAAAAGCAATTTTTTTGTCGTAGCCCCCAGCTATAACAATAATTTTGCGGTCGAAGGATCGGAGTCCCGCTACCACCCGTGTGGGGGAGGTGGCGATGGAATCATTGTACCATTTCACCCCGCCAAGTTCCCGAACAAACTCGATACGGTGCTCTACACCGCCAAACTGAGTGGCTACTTTATGCATATTTTCCGGGGTTACCTGGCCCCACACTGCACAAATTGCAGCCAGGTAGTTGGCCACATTGTGAATGCCCGGGATGCGGATATCCCCAGCTGGGAAGAGTATCTGAGGAAGCCCGCCGTGGCGCACGACGACAAGATTTTGGTTTTCGTCCAGGTATGCACCGTTTTCCACCGGTTTTACCAACGAAAAGGTCATACAGTCCCCCCTCACCTCTTGGGCAAAAGAAGCGGAGATGGCGTTGTCTCCTCCCAGTATTGTCCGGGAAAAGGCATTTTGATGAGACAGGATATTGCGCTTACACTGCACATATTCTTCCATACTGCCGTGCACATCCAGGTGGTTGGGGGTGACATTGGTCACCACCGCCACATTGGGGGAACGGCGCATAGAAATTAGCTGAAAGCTGGAAAGCTCCACCACAGCGATATGGGTGGGGGAAATCTCCAGGATGTGGGGCAACAAGGCTTTTCCGATATTGCCCCCCAGATGTACGGTTTGTCCTTGGGCCTCCAGCATTTTGGCAATCAAAGTGGTGGTGGTGGTTTTGCCGTCCGACCCAGTTACCGCCACAATGGGGCATGGACAAAGGTCGAAAAACGCCTCCATCTCACTGGTAAGTACCCCCCCCTGTTTGCGGTAGGCTTCCAATTCCGGTTTGTGATAGTACATGCCGGGTGTACGCAACAATATATCCGCCGGAGAAAAATCGGTGGGGCAATCCTTTCCCAACAGCAGCGTAACACCTAGTTGCTCCAGCTTGGTGCATATATCCCCCAACTGGGTGTGATCTCGCTGGTCACAGGCAGTAACCTTGGCGCCTTGCCGGGCAAACAAGCCTATGGTCTCGATATGAGATACCCCGATACCTACAAACCAGACCTCTTTGCCTTGTATTTCTTTAAAAAAACGCTCTGCGCTACTCTTCACTGTGTTGCCTCCCTTATGCTGCATCGGATATAGTCATTGCCTGGTGGTGGGCTATGTAGGGCTTTTTTACTGCTGAGCCCCTAGTATATACAATTGGATCTTTTGATGTGGGATATACCGGTTTATGCGATTCCTATGGTATTATATACTGAATTTTATGAAAGTGCAACGCGCGCTATGCGGTGGTGCGGGGATTCTCACACAATCATTTACTTTTGGCCTATTTCGGGGTATACTATTCTCTGTAAGAATACACACAATAGACAATACAAAATGGTCAGGAGGATAAGGATGGTACAGTTTTCGTATTATAACCCCACCCAGATTGTGTTTGGCAAGGAGACCGAAAAGCGTACAGGGGAATATGCCAGTAAGTTTGGCAAAAAGGTATTGCTGCATTACGGTGGCGGTTCTATTAAGCGCAATGGGGTATATGATCGGGTAGTGGCTTCGCTGCAAGAACATGGTGTTTCCTATGTAGAGCTGGGAGGGGTTCAGCCCAACCCCAGATTGTCCCTGGTTCGGGAAGGGATTGCACTGTGCAAAAAAGAAAATGTAGACTTGATCCTTGCGGTTGGCGGGGGCAGTGCCATTGATTCCGCTAAGGCTATCGCTGCAGGTGTGCTGTTTGACGGGGATATCTGGGATGCCTATATCCAGGGGCCCCATCTGGTGAAAGCTGCACTGCCGGTAGGGGTGGTTCTCACCATCCCCGCTGCCGGATCCGAGTCCTCCACCGGTTCGGTTATCACCAACGAGGACGGCTGGTATAAGCGCTCGGTGGATACCGAGCTTTTGATTCCCAAGTTTGCCATCATTAATCCGGAAACAAACTATACACTGCCGGACTATCAAACCGCCTGCGGATGCAGCGATATTATGGCCCACTTGATGGAGCGGTATTTCACCCAAGTAACCAATGTGGATCTCAGTGACCGACTGATTGAAGCTGCGCTGCAAACCATGCTCCACTATGCGCCCCTGGCTTTGGAATATCCCAACGATTACGATATTCGCGCCGAAATTAATTGGACCGGCACCATCGCCCACAACAACTTGTTGGGCTGTGGACGTATAGGAGATTGGTCCAGCCATAAAATTGAACACGAGCTCAGCGGTATCTACGATATTGCCCACGGTGCGGGGCTTTCTATCGTATTCCCCGCATGGATGCGGTATGTATACAAGGACAATATCGACCGCTTTGTTCAGTTTGCCACACGGGTTATGGGCGTTAACTTTGCTATGGCCCACAAGGAAAAGACCATATTGGCAGCTATCGACAAGCTGGAAAGCTTTTACCGCAGTATTGGTCTGCCCACCCGTTTATCCCATGCTGATATTCCCGATGATCGACTGGAGGAGATGGCCGAGAAGGCTGTTGTCCACAGTGGCGGCAAAATCGGTATGTTTAAAGAACTTACCCAGAAGGATATTTTGGAGATTCTCAAGCTGGCTGTATAGCAGTAGCAGAGGATTTTGCGGATAAAATAAAAATCCACCCGCTGAGCGGGTGGTATTTCTTATGCGGGCAAAGCCCTAT